>JACMMB010000148.1 GCA_014379305.1 Akkermansiaceae bacterium | reverse complement strand
TTGGCGAGGTCGGTGAGCTCGTGATAGTGGGTGGCGAAGAGGGTGCGGCATTTGATTTCATCATGAAGGTATTCGGCGACGGCCCAGGCGATGGAGAGGCCATCGAAGGTGGCGGTGCCGCGGCCGATTTCATCGAGGATGACGAGGGATTTCGCGGTGGCGTGGTTGAGGATGAGGGCGGTTTCCGACATTTCGACCATGAAGGTGGATTGGCCGCGGGAGAGGTCATCGGAGGCGCCGACGCGGCAGAAGATGCGGTCGGCGAGGCCGATGGTGGCGGAATCGGCGGGGACGCAGGCGCCGATCTGGGCCATGAGGGTGATGAGGGCAAGCTGGCGGATGTAGGTTGATTTCCCGGCCATGTTGGGGCCGGTGAGGATTTGCAGGCGGGAGGTTGCAGGGTCGAGGTGGGTGTCGTTGGGGACGAATTTGGTGTCGGTGAGGGTTTGCTCGAGAATGGGGTGGCGGCCGTTTTCGATGATGAGTTCGGTGCCGTGGGTGAGGATGGGGCGGGTGTGGCGGTGGAGCTGGGCGGTGTGGGCGAGGGCGCAGAGGACGTCGATTTCGGCGATGGCGGCGGCGGTTTCCTGGAGCTGATGGAGGTGGGTGATGACGTGGTTGCGGAGCAGGGTGAATAGTTCGTATTCGAGCTGTTTGGAGCGTTCTTCGGCGCCGAGGATTTTGTTTTCCATTTCCTTGAGCGCGGGGGTGATGTAGCGCTCGGCGTTGGCCATGGTTTGCTTGCGGGTGTAATCAGCGGGGACTTTGTGGAGGTGGGAGGTGGTGATTTCGATGAAGTAGCCGAAGACGTTGTTGAATTTGATTTTGAGGGATTCGATGGAGGTGCGCTTGCGTTCGTCTTCCTGGAGGCGGGCGATCCAGTCTTTACCGCTACGGGCGGCGGCGCGGAGTTCATCGAGATCGGGGGAGTGGCCAGCGCGGATGATGTTGCCGTCGCGGAGATTTGCGGAGGGTTCGTCGGCAAGGGCGGTGGCCAAGAGTGAGGTGAGTTCGGGGAAGGTGTGGAGGTTTTCCAAGGGTGCTAGTTGGAAGTGTTCAGTTTTCAGGGAAGAGAGATTTTCTTTGAGGGCGGGGATGTGGGAGAGGGAGGTGGCGAGGGATCGGAGATCGCGGGGGTTGCCGGAGTTTTGCGAGAGCCGGGAGGTGGTGCGGGCGATGTCGCGGATACTTTTGAGAGATTCGCGGGCCTTGGAGAGGAGGAAGGGCTCGGCGAGGAGGCTGGCGATGATGTCTTGACGGGAGGTGAGGATTTCAAGGTCGCGCAGGGGGTGAAGCAGCCAACTGCGGAGGAGGCGGCCGCCCATGGGGGTGGCGGTGCGGTCGAGGACGGCGAGGAGGGTGTGGGATTTTCCGGCGCGGGAGTCGATCAGGTCGAGATTGCGCTGGGAGGCGGCATCGATGAGGACGTATTTTTCATTTTCGAGGAGACGGGGGGAGAGGAGATGCCCGCAGGGGCGGCGCAGCTGGTGGATGAGGTAGTGGAGGGCGGCTCCGGCGGCGGCTAGGGCGGCGTGGAGGTTGGCGCAGCCGAAGCCATCGAGGGTGAGGACTTTGAAATGCTGTTTCAGGAGCTGGCCGGCATGTTCGGGGAGGAAGGTGTAGCCATCATAGGGGAGAACGTTTTGGAGGGCGTGGGGATGTTGCGGGAAGTCGGCGAGCTGGTGATCCGGGATGAGGATTTCCGAGGGGGATAGACGGGCGAGTTCATCGAGGAGCTGGGCGGGATCGCTGAATTCGGCGATGATGAACTCGCCGGTGGTGTGGTCGATGGCGGCGAGGCCGTGGCATTTCCCGATGCGCGAGAGGGCGGCGAGGTAGTTCGGACGTTGGTCGTCGAGGAGGGAGAGATCGTCGATGGAGCCGGCGGTGAGGATGCGGGCGATCTCGCGATCGACGAGTTTTCCGGGGACGGGCTCGGAGGTTTGCTCGGCGATGGCGACGCGTTTGCCGGCTTTGAGGAGACGGGCGATGTAGTTTTGCGCGGCGTGATATGGAACTCCGCACATGGGGGTGCCGCCGCGCCTGGTGAGGGCGACACCGAGGATTGGCGCGGCGGTTTTGGCGTCCTCAAAGAACATTTCGTAGAAATCCCCAAGGCGGTAGAAGAGGATGATGTCCGCAGGGAGGCCTTTCCTCATGGCGAGGTATGGGGCCATCTTCGGGGTGGGGGCGGACATGGGGGGAGTTTGAACAGTGTGGCGGAGTTGGCCAGATTTGATACGCATTTCCATGCGCGGCGAGGTGCGGGAGGGGAGAAAACAGGATTGGGGTTGTGATTTTCCCGGGGTGGAAGGAGGATGGGCAAGTGAAGGATTTACGGAAGGTGGGTGAGACGGTGTTTGCGGGGATCGATTTCGAGTCGGCGGGGGCGCCAAGGGGAGGGGTGGACTGGCCGGTGCAGGTGGGGATGGGGACGTGGTCGCTGAAGGAAGGTTTCGGGAATCTATTTGTGTCGTATCTGCACGGTGAGGGGACGGTGGATTGGTATGCGAAGCGGGTGCACGGGATCGACGAGGAGATGCTGGTGGGTGCGCCGAGCTTGCTCTCGCTGTGGCCGGAGGTAAACGGGCGATTGGGGGGCGGAGCGGTGCCGGTGGCGCATGCGAAGGGGACGGAGAAGCGGTTTTTAAGGGTGTTTCCGGGCAATGAGTTTGATCCGTGGGTAGATACTTTGCTGCTGGCGCGGGCGGCGATGCCGGAACAAAAGCGGCACTCGCTGGGGATTTTATGCGAGGAGCTTGGACTGGGTGACAAGGTGCGTGAGCTGGTGCCGGGGAAGGATTGGCATGACGCGCTGTTCGATGCGATGGGGAGTCTGGTATTGCTGGAATGGATGGTGAAGCGCTTCGGGCTGGAGGATTTGCCGCTGTGGGCGCTGGTGGTGCCCAATACGGGAGCGTGGTATCGGCTGCGCAAGGCGATGAGCTGAGAGCCGGGAAAAGATACGAATGTCGGAATGAATGAAGCGGGGCGGTAAAATTTCAGCTTTGCTGCTGCTGGCGGGGCTGGTTGTATGGGTGGCCACGAGGGAGCCGAAGGTTCCAGCTTATCCACGGTGGAAACCGGAGGAAAAGGAGCTTGGGAGGGCGCAGGATGATGTGGAGCTGGTGAAGGCGCTGCTCCGGGAGGGGCTTTCGGATCGGGTGTTTGACTTTTCCGTAGTGGCGGAGGCGGTGTCGGGAAAAAAGGTTTTGCCTGTGGCGGGTCGCGAATCCGGGCCAAGGGTTGTCGATGCGATCAAGCAGGCCTTGGAAGAGGTAATGGGGGAGATGAATGGGGAGGATTCGCCGATCAGGGGTCTGCGAAGGATTAACGAAGGATCGAGATTTTTCGAGGATGGTCTGCGTGAGCGCCTGAACAGAGCGGCTGGAATACGTTGTGAAATTCCGAAGACGCGGGGTGGTTTGGAGCAGAGGTCGGGTTACCCGGATCTGAAGATTACGGATGAGGCGACGGGCGAGGTCTATTATCTCGACCCAAAGCTCATGGAGGTGGGCTCGGGGGGGAGCAGTTTGCGGACGTTTTACTTCGAACCGAAGGATGAAACACTGAAAATCAAAGACCATGCGACGCATTTGCTGGTCGGGATCGAGCATGATGGGAATGAGGGCGAGTGGAGATTCCTGAGGTGGAAGTTGGTGGATCTCAGTGCTCTGAAGGTGCGGCTTAAGGCGGAGTTCCAAGCCTCCAACAGGAATATATACGGTGAAGGATCGGTGCTTGAAAAGGGTGGGCGCGAAGGAAAGGATGGCGCGCGATGACGAAGCCTTTTTCGGGGAGCGGTTCGGTTGCGATGGATGATTATCTGGAGCAGATTTTACATTTGATCGAGGAGAAAGGCTATGCGCGGGCGGTGGATATTTCTAACAATCTGGGGATCTCACAGGCGAGCGTGACAAATATGCTGCAAAAGCTCGATGGGGAGGGATTGGTGCATCACGAAAAGTATCGAGGGACCGTGCTGACAGAAGAGGGGCAGCGAATTGCCAGGGCGATCATCGAGAGGCATGAGACCTTGACGAGGTTCTTGCGGCTGTTCGGATTGGAGGAAGATACGATTTACCGGGATGTGGAAGGAATGGAGCATCATGTATCGAGGCCGACGCTTGGAGTAATCAGGGCGGTGGCGGATGCGCTTGAGGGGAACGGTGTTTTTTTAGAAGAGGTGAAGCGGAAGATTGATCTGAAAGCTCTGAAGTGACCTGGTTTATTGATGGTCAATAGCATTCCTTTTTTCTGCGAGAAAAAGTTGGCTGTATTGAATTTATGCATGGCTTTTCCGCTTGAAAAGCCGCAGGTTGATAGACGGATAGGGCAGAAGTTGCTGCTATCGTAAAATAACCAAATAAACTACCAAGAACATGCAAACTGCAAACGTCAATCTGCCCATCACCGTGACGGTGAGGCACGAACAAGTGACCGATTCCCTCCGCGATTATGCGAAAAAAAAAATCGAGGGGCTTCATTTGGATTACCCTAAAATCATCGAGGCGAAGGTAATCCTGGACGTTCAGAAACATCGGCACATTGCCGAAATCATTTTGTTTTGCACCAATCATATCACCATCGAGGCCCACACGGAGGGGCGGGATATGTATGTCGCTCTCGATGAAACGATCGAGAAAATCGCGAGGCGGATGAGGAAACACAAAACCCGCCTGCTGAAGAAGAGCCGGCCGCATCGCAACGAGTCGATCCGATATCTTGAGGAACGATATTTCACGGAGGAGGTTTTGGATCACCCGCAGGAATCCGAGCACGATCCGGTTCCATTTATCGTTCATCCCGAAAATTATGCAGTGAAAACGATGTACAAAGAGGATGCAATCATGGAGCTGGAACTATCGGATCGCCCGTTCGTGCTATACAAGAGCGCGCGCCGTCATTGTCTGACCATCGTTTACCGGAGGAAGGACGGGGAGTTCGCGGCAATGGATGTAAAGGATTGAGAACTAAAAATATTCTATTCATGAGAAGGGGTGGCTGGTGCCGCTCCTTCTTTTTTTCGAAAGATCAATCGTGCCAAATCCTTGAAAGGCTTGCACAAATAGCGTGGCGATGATTGCCTGATGTCATGACAAAACCTTATCCGACCATTATCCCCGGGCTACGCAGCCCGTATGACCAAGTAGGGGGAATTGTTTATTTCGGCAGGATGTTGGATAAGATCCGGCTTAATGCGGAGGGTAAACTGCCAGAGGAATGGGCTGCATTGGCAGGCCATGGCAACAAAGGTGGGTTTGACATGCGTTGCTGTAGTTTTCTGCACGTAGATTATGCGGATGTGGTGGCCGAAGCATTGGAGAACGAACGGGATGAGGAAGTCCTGGCCTGGGCATTTGAAAAAGGACGCAAGCCAAGCGAGGAAGAGATTGAGATATGGAATGCATTCATGACGAAGCGTGGTTGGCGCGACGTTTCATCCCAGCGGGTAAAGGAAAGGCTTGTCGAAATCGGACTTGAGCCGGATACGGTGCAGACTTTTTTTGATTACATCGATCTTGATGAGGGAAGACGCTGAGTAACTGGTTAGATCAATTCGCTCTGCGAACGAGGGCGACAAGGACTCCTTGAATGATCAGTTCGGCAGCAGGGATGAGATCGGGGAAGTCGGGATTTTCCGCACGTAGGAAAGGTTTTCCTTTGCCTGATATATAACGTTTCAGAGTGGTCTCGCCGTCGATGAGTGCGGCGACAATGTCGTTATTTCTGGGTTCGCGCATCTCCAGGACGACGGTGTCGCCATCGCAGATGTGGGCGTTGATCATCGAATCACCGCGGACTTTCAAAGCGAAGGTTTCCGATTTTCGCGATACGCCGAGAGAAGCGACATCAATGGACAAGCAGCCTTCCTGAACGGGATCCGCGGTTTGTGAAAAGCCGGCGGCAATCCGGCCATAGATGGGGATGTCGCAAATTTCCGCGCGGTCGAGTGCTTCCGGAAAGATCACTGCGCGGGCTTTGCCGGCGAGGCGCTGGATAACCCCTTTTCTTTCGAGCGCGCGCAGGTGGCTCATGGCGGCAGTCTGGCTCGCAAATCCGAAGTAGTGTTGAATTTCGCGGGTTGAGGGCATGATTCCCGCCTTGCGGTGGGCCATGCGGAGGTAGTCGAGGATTTCGATCTGTCGGGAAGTTAAGGAATGGGCCATCAGTTTTTGAACAGTGTTCTTAGGAACAAGATGGCGGCATATTTATGTTAGTAAAGTCTATTTTCAAAGTCCTACATCCCGACTGTCTCGACAATGAGATTGATTTCCACAGAGACATTGAGCGGGAGGGAGGCGACACCGAGAGCGGTGCGGGAATGTCTGCCCCGTTCGCCAAAAATTTCAACGAGGAGTTCGGAGGCTCCGTTTATCACCAACGGGTGTCCGAAAAAATCCGGGTCTGAGTTCACAAAACCATTGAGGGCGATTATCTGTTTTACGTGATCGAGTGAGCCGATGGCATCCCTGATCACTGCCAGGCGATTGAGGATGATGATGCGGGAAGCCTCCACGGCCAGATCCACTGAACATACGGAAGGGATTTTGCCGAGGATCTTTGTTTCCCCGTCGATTGGAAGGCCACCTGAGAGAAAGAGGAGATTGCCGCTTCTCACGTAGTTCACATAGGCGGCAACGGGTTGAGGGACTTCGGGAAGTTTTAGGCCGAGGGATTCGATTTTAGCGAGGGTGTGATCTTGCATGATTGGTTGTTTGGGTGGTGCGGAAGTATGTATTCAGGAGGGAAAATGTATTGCATGGCAATATCCAGCCTGTTGACATAGGCGCATCATGAACATCAAAGCATATGCCGTGGAGTTTATTTCCACATTCTTTCTGGTTCTGATCGTGAGTCTATCCGCAGTTTTCGGATTGGCAGGCGATTTCGCCCCATTGGCCATCGGTCTGGGTCTCGCGGTTCTGGTCTATTCCGCAGGACACATTTCCGGGGGACATCTCAATCCTGCCGTGACTTTGGGCGTGGTGTTGCGCGGAAAACTGCGGAAAATTGACGCGATCCCGTATGTGATCGCGCAACTTCTCGGAGCGGTGGCCGCCGTCATGGTGGCGAAGTTGATGATGCCTTCCGCCGAAGTGGAATTGGCAAATCTTGAAGGAAAAACCGTTCCGATTATTCTGGCTGAGTTTTTATTCACATTCGCCCTGGTATGGGCGGTACTGAACACTGCAACGGCCAAAGCAAACGTGAACAATTCGTTCTTTGGACTTTCGATAGGCGGGACCGTGTTGGTCGGTGCGTTCACGGTAGGAAGCATATCGCTCGGGGCCTTCAATCCGGCGGTGGCGGTTGGTCTGGCAATGATTGGTAAGCTGCCGGTGTCGCTGCTTGCGATCTATATCGTCACTCAATTGGTGGCGGGAGCGCTTGCTTCCCTCCTCTTCCGCGCGGTGGCGAAAAACGAAGACTGGTTCCTCGAAAAAGATCTGAAATAACATTCGTTGAAAATTGGGATAAATCCTGCAGGCTGTCTCTTGCCTGTTTTACAATGGCTGATACTTTTGCTCGATGAAACGGTCATTTCCGCCATTCGGTCTGCTCCTGATTTTCGCGTCCACAGGGCTTTGCGAATTAAAAACAGAACTTCTCCATAAAGGTCTTACCCGTCCTGTCTGGGCGGGAGCACCTGATTCCGTGAAGGGAAAACTCTGGGTAATGGAACAGGCGGGAACTGTTTGGATTATCGATCTGAAGACCGGACAGCGCTCGGAAAAGCCATTTCTCGAGATCAAGGATCAGGTGGACAGCAGGGACAACGAAGAGGGTCTGCTGGGTCTTGCGTTCGCTCCTGATTTTGCCAAAAGCGGCAGATATTATGTCAATTTCACGGACCCGGATAGCCAGATTCGGATTGTACGATTCGTTTCAAAGGACGGCGAAACCACGAACGTTGCCAGCAGCGAGACAATCCTGGAATTCCATCATGATTTCGGCAATCACAATGGCGGCTGGATGGATTTCGGACACGACGGCATGTAATACATTGCGACCGGGGATGGAGGCTCGGGCAACGATCCGAAACGTAACGCGCAGAACCTTTCAAAGCTTACGGGTAAGCTTCTGCGTCTGGATGTTGCCGGTGAAAAGGGTTACGAAATTCCCAAAGACAATGCCTATGTGGGCGTGAAGGACGCTCTCCCGGAGGTGCATGCGCTGGGTCTGAGAAATCCGTGGCGCTGCTCATTCGACCGTAAGACGGGTGACTTCTGGATCGGCGATGTGGGGCAGAACATGTGGGAGGAGATCAATGCGGTTCCGAAAGGGAAGGCAGGAGCCATGAACTTCGGTTGGCGGCTGCGGGAAGGCGCGGTGGAAACTCCAACGAAAGATGTGGGAGGTGCGAAACCGAAGCGGAATTTCGATCCTGTTTATGTATACAAACATGGCACCAGTGCCGTGGAAGGTCTTTCCGTAACGGGCGGTTACGTGTATCGCGGCAAACTGATCAAGGAGCTGAGCGGGCGATATATTTTCGGCGATTATCAAAACCCCAGAATCTGGTCATTCGTTTTGAAAGGCGGGAAAGCCGTTGATTTCATGGACCACACCAGCGTGCTACAACCGCAGGACGGACGGATCAATCTGATTTCATCCTTTGCCGAGGATGCGGATGGCGAGCTCTACATTGTTGATCATACCGGATCGGTTTATCGGATCGTGGAGAAGTAGATTTCAGATCCGCACAGTGGCTATTCCGGATCCTGGTGGATCAGGAAACCTTCGTTGTCCAAACTGGTATTTTCAGGAAGCGGGAAACGTCCAGGTAGCACAAACCCATTCTGCAAATAAAAGCCCGGCAGAATTTTTCCCCGGGAGTGCGTCTTGTGGCCAGCTTGGAAGAGGCTTAGATCGCCAAGGTTCATTGGATGAGGCATTGAAAGCGAAATTACGGTTCCGTTAATCGCAAGACAAGGCAGGTGGATTAACCCGTCATTTTCAAGAGGCGTGAGGGCGAGTTCGCTGAAATCGTAGAAGTGGATTTCCTGTGTAGTGAATAATGCGGAACTGATTTGTTCACGAAGTTTTCCACCTCCCGGCCACACCCGGCCGTGAGTCGCTTGGAAGGAATCCATTTGCTTGATCGCACCCCCGGTTTGTCTGGCGAATTCTTCAAGGACTCCTGAGATTGCTTTCATTTCGGAATCTTCACCGAGGACATGGAATGTCCCTCCCCGATGAAGCGCGTTGAGCTGGGTGATTTGGTAACCGTTGATCGTTTCCGGGATAGCTCGTCCTTCGAATCGCCTGGCGATGGCTTCGGAGGAGGCTTTCATCAAACCAAGTTGCGCATCCCCGCGATTGACGCGATCAGTGGTAATTTGCTCCCCGATCGAAATGGCGAGTCCGAATGGAATGCGGTAGGGGATTTTCTTGAAAAACCGGCCGCGCTCAAAGGAAAAAATCGAACCCCAGGCACCATCGATCCACAGCGGGAAAATAGGTGCGTTGGCTTTTCTCGCGATCAGTTCAAAGCCCCGCTCCAATTCGCAGAGCGCTCCTGTCCGGGTTAACTGGCCTTCTGGAAAAAGAGCAACGACATCGCCGTTTTCGAGTGCTTCGATAATCTTGCGAATCGCTTCCAACGGTTGGTCGCGGCGGATAGGAACGGTGCCGAACAGCTTGGCGGAAAGCTGGATTGCCCTGTTGGCCATGAAAGTCTCGTCCATCACAAAACGAACGGGCCGGTCACATGCGGCGGAGATGAAAAAAGCATCCGCGAAGGTGACATGATTCGGTAGCAGGAGCACGCCACCTGTTTTCGGAAGTCTTGATGTGTTTGCGAATTTGATTCGATACAAGGTGCGGGTTGCGCCGAGGCAGACGAGGCGAAGAAAGTCGGCAGGCAGCAGACGCAAGGTAAACCAACTCATCAATCCGCAGGTCAGACCGATGACCAG
>JACMMB010000147.1 GCA_014379305.1 Akkermansiaceae bacterium | reverse complement strand
TCATCATTACGAATGATCAAAAGATTTTGCGTACCAACCCATGTCCCCGGAACCATGAGCGTTCCCCGGAAAATGGCACGATGAATCGCCGCCAGCACCCATGCCACTGGCAATCCTGCTTGTTTTTCCCTCCACGGGAAGTCCGCCGCCATTCATCACCGCTACGATTTCCCACCACCGCATCGTCCTGCGGAGAACGCCATTTCAGCGCCAAGGAAACTTGTGGGCTGCCTGGGATCATCGAACACTGAAGGGTCAATGGTGTGCGAATGTCGCGTTGTGTTTGTCGCTATTTCTGTTGCTGCACAAAATCAATGTGCAACCTACAATGGAGATCAGGATAACAGCTGACCAAACGTGAAAATTTTTCGACATGGGAAATCAATCATCTTTGTCTGCGAATCAATAAGCTATCCGTGGCGGGATGGAAGCCAGAATTCAATTAGGCGGCTTCCCGCCGTGGGATGTGCCGTCTTGTTCGGCAGTTCTGGTTCTCTCTTCGCAGGCCTGGGAATCTCCTCCATCCGTGGCCGCACCTTTGTCGTCACTCTCTCCGATGAGATCATAGCCAACTTCGTAGTCGGCCCCAAAGTTGAATTGAAGCCCACGCTCTGCAAGCACACCTTCTCCGGCGAGAGTCTTCAAAATGGCTCGGAGCCGACTTAAGAGCGCCTTCCTTCTCACCGGGTCGCCTGTCATGACCTGATGCAATGATCCGTCTTCTTTGAGCACCCTTCCTGCGGTCCACACGATTCGGTGGTGCCGTTCAGCTCCCACAATGACTTCGAGGACAAGATCGACACTGATTTCCTTCGGAGCCAATTGCGATAGGGACATGATCAATCTGTACCGAACGTTGAGGCCTGGCACTCGCTAATGACTAGAGTGGAGGCATTGGCGGTGGCGAGCCCGAATTCAACTGGAGACGTCGCAGCCATTTGCCTCGCATGCCTGATTCTGCAAATTGATCTGGTAGGAGGTAATGCTGCTACGCCTGCCGTTCGGATGGCGTTTCTGCGAACAATTCGATGCGCTTGCACTTCTGACAAACCAAGGCACATGCTGAACTATTCAGCCAATCCAAATCCATGAAAGACATGCCACTCGTGTTCATGAGCATTTCTCTTCGATCGAACTCGTCATGCCCGCAGACCGGGCAGATCAGAGAAATGTCTCCCACACGATATCGAGTCGTGGGTGTCACGAGTGACTTGGCTGCGGCTTTGAGGCCGGCTCCGATACTTCCAAATGTGTTTTTCATAGGTGCTTCTTTTTCCAGCAGAACGACTAGGCCTTGCGCAGCGGGGTGGGAAGCCCGAATTTAAACTGGGCGATTATCGCCATCGTAGGAGCCGGCTTGCTTTGCTTCCAAAAAGTCAACTCCCGACATCGCAAACGCCTCGGACCCGGAAGCCGTCCCAAGTATTCCATGAGATATTCTAATGTTGCACTTCGATCGTGAACTCAAGATACTTAGGTATATCTACTCTAAAATAATGACCTTGTAAAACTCTTTGGGTTTGTCTGCTTTCGCCCAAAATCTTTTGGTAGTCCCGTCACCAACTATCTCTTGATCTGTTTTAACCCATTGAATAAGATCTTCAGAGGTGTGAAAAACGTAGAGCTTATTTACGGCAGTTTCAAACTCAAAACAATGTGCAGCCTTCATGTCTAGAGCAGCACTTCCAACTTCTGTTGAGAAATTTTCGATGATTGCAAAGTCGTTTGCTCTGTATATGCCCGCGTATTCAGTCAATGGATGCCCTGTCTTTTCTTCGATGTAGGTATAGAAAGGGAGGTTTCTGTCATATGGGGTCCCGTATTCTGCATCTGGATAATTACCACCCGTCCCATAATAAGTATATACTTCGACCAATGTTGAGCTTGATTGAGACTGAATGGTCTGGTCGAAGTGACCATGCATAATAATCTTGTCTATACTGTTGACGCCATCACCAGATAATACCCAGTTCACGGGCTCATAAGAATTAAAAACCAAAATAACGTTATTTGCGTTAAGGCTGCCTACATTAACATTTACATTCCCTGCTGGATGCTCATAAATGCTGATCATGATGACTGCATTAGCCTGAGAATCGCCAATTATTGCGTTATTTACGATTCCATCAGTCGATGAGATTTTTGCATGACATATGTTTGTCAGTATGATCAATCCGATAATTGGTGTTAAAGATTTCATATTTTCAATAGCGAACAGTGTAGTTCGTAGGACCCGCGAAGATGATATCCAAACGGCCTACTGAGGGGACGATAGGCCGCGAATCCTTGATCTGACAACGAATTTTTCGGATGGCGTGTGTATATCCGGTGGGTTCGGGTGGGGTGTTTGGAGGTGACATGCGGGTGCCGGTATCACGTCGGAAAAAGTGGCAATGCATGAGGACGGAGCAGCCGGTCTGGTTACCTATGGCGGTCTGCTCGGTCTCGGAAACCAAAGATCAGAAAGATCGTCTGAATCGTCGTGTCAAAAGCTCTTAAATGCTGGCACCTGCTGATCCTGCCGGGCGGACTGAAGTCCACGCTCCAATTGTCAGACGGCCTCTCAGGATTCACATCCCCATCGGCCTGGTCAGGGGCAGGCCGAGTGTTTTGAGGATGGGCCGGTTTGCTTCCGCGGAGTAGGGCCAGAGGGTGTCGGCGGCATGTTGGGATGGAACCGCGGCGGGTGTTGAGGACGTGGAGGAGTTCGTCGCGGTCGAGGCGGGCAGTCCTTGCGGTCCGGGAGAAGCGGGGCTACAAACTGGCCGTGGAACCGATCCTCTATTATAACAGGCACACGGGCACTCTGGAAACCGAGCAGGTTTACGGGGAGGGATTTCTGCGCTGGGCGTATGGGAATCCGCTGGGTGCGATCTCGCTGGAGGCATTTGTGAAGCGGCCGTTCTTCTCGAAGTGGTATGGTCGCCGGATGGATACGCCGGAGTCGGCGGCGCGGGTGGCTCCGTTCATCGCGCAATACGGGCTGGATCCGGGGGAGTTCGCGGAGGCGGCGAACAGCTATCGAAGTTTCAATGAATTTTTCTATCGTAAGCTGAAGCCTGCGGCGCGGCCTGTGGATACGGATGAGGCAAGCGTGGTGTTCCCGGCGGACGGGCGGCATTTGGGGTTCGCGCGAGCTTCGGAGATCGGGGGAGTTTTTGTGAAGGGGCAGAAATTCGATTTGGCGGCGTTGCTCGGGGACCGGGAGCTGGCGGCGCGGTATGCGGAGGGATCGTTGGTATTATCCCGGCTGTGCCCGGTGGATTATCATCGGTTCCATTTCCCGGCGGCGGGCGTGCCGGGGGAAACGCGGTTGATCGAAGGTCCGCTATTCTCCGTGAATCCCATCGCCCTGCGGAAGCGGCTCGGCTACCTGTGGACGAACAAGCGGACGATCACGCGGTTGGAAACCGAGCGGTTCGGCACGGTGGTGTGCATGGAAATCGGCGCGACTTGCGTGGGGACGATCCGGCAGACGTTCACGCCGGGGGTAGCGGTGGCAAAGGGCGCGGAAAAGGGCTATTTCGCCTTCGGCGGGTCATCGACGATCACGCTTTTCGAGCCCGGGGTGGTGCGGCTGGAGCCGGATCTCCTCGAAAATTCAACGAAACACATCGAACTCTACGCACGAATCGGCAGCCGGATGGGCCGCTCTGCTTGACCTTTCCGGAAAAAAGCCGTCATTTTCGCCGCCCTGCATGTTGAATCATCTGAAAAATCTCGAAACCCACGCCCGGGAATCCTTGAAACCCGCGCTGGAGGGTCAGCTCTCTCCCACCGAACAGATCGATCTCTACAAGCGGTTTCTCAAAGTCGAGGAGCACCGCGTGCTGCAGTTCCACCGATCCGGCGCGGGGGGATTGGAAGTCGCGCGTGCCCGCGCCTCGGTGATCGACACGGTGCTGCGCGCGATTCACGAGGCATCGATCAATGCCAACAAGGGGCAAGCGCTGCCGATCGCCTTGGTCGCGACCGGCGGCTACGTCCGTGGCACGCTCAATCCGCGATCGGACATTGATTTGCTTTTCCTGCTGCCACGCGCTTCCACCAAGCTGCCTCCGCCCCTGCAGGAGTTCATCCAGAACCTGCTCTATCTGCTGTGGGATGTCGGCTTCAAGGTCGGCCACGCCTGCCGCTCGATCAATGAATGCATCGAACAGGCAAAGGCGGACCAGGAAAACAAGACCTCGCTGATGGACTCGCGGCTCATCGCCGGCGATGCGAAGCTTTTCGACCAGTTTCAGGAGCGTTTCAGCAAGGAATGTATTCAAAAAGGGCAGGCGGCATTCTTCGACCTGCGCCGGCAGGACCTGCGGACACGCCACACGAAATACTCGCGGACGGTCTTCCTCCAGGAGCCTAACGTCAAGGAAAGCTGTGGCGGAATGCGGGACTATCAGAACATCCAATGGGTCGCGCTGGTGAAACGTGGCAGCCGGAATCTCAAGGATCTCATCGAAGCGAAACTGCTCACCACCTCCGCTTGGCACGAGCTGGAGCAGGCCTACGATTTTCTCCACCGAGTGCGCAACGAGCTGCACTACTACGCGGAGAAATCCACCGACCAACTCACCCTCCAGCTCCAGGGCGTGGTCGCCACCGCCTTCAACTATCCGCAGAAAAGCATCCTCAGGAGCACCGAGGCGTTCATGCGCGACTATTACCGCCACACGCGGAACCTCTATCGGCACACCGGCTCGCTGATGGAAAGCTTCCAAATCGAAGAGGAGGACCAGTCCGACAACTCGCTGAGATCCTTCCTCACCTTCCGGAAGAAAAACCGCGAGGAGTTCGACGGCTTCGTCGCCCGCGACGGACGGATCTATCCGGCAAACCCGGATATTTTCAAGGACGACTCCGGACGGCTGATCCGGCTGTTCCAACATTGCCAGGTGCGCGGCTTAAAGCTCAGTCCGCCGATGCGCAAGCTGGTGAAGGAAAACTGGGAGCTCATCGACCGGCCGTTCCGTTATTCGAAATCGAACCGCGAGACTTTCCAGGCGATCCTCGAGCGCAAGGGCGAAGTGGCCGGTTCGCTGCGCCAGATGCACCGCGTCGGGTTCCTCGGGCACTATCTGCCGGAGTTCGGCGCACTCGACTGCCTGGTGCAGCACGAGTTTTTCCACCGCTACACGGCGGACGAGCACACGCTGCGCTG
>JACMMB010000146.1 GCA_014379305.1 Akkermansiaceae bacterium | reverse complement strand
GTCCCAGAGGGTTTTTTCGAGCGCGGCGTGCGAGTCGTCGGCGGTGGCGGGTTCGGTCCAATGCATCAGTTAACGCGAAAACTAACGGGTTTGGCTGTGGCGGGAAGGAGGAAGCGGAAAAGCATCGGTTTCAGGTCATTGCTATTCCGATAGCATAAGCAGGAAATATTCGGGATCGTCCCTGATGCGGTCGATTTCCTCCTGGAGGGCGTCGAGGGCGGGCTGGTCCGAGGTGGCTCTGAGCCGTTCGATCTGTTTTACGATGCCGAGGATATAGGCGTCGCTTTGGCGGGTGACGCTTTTGGTGAATTCCGTTTTCAGGGCAAGCTGCTCCTTTGAATATTTCCTGTGGACGAGCTTGAGGGAGGGGAAGAGGACGAGATCGAGAGGTAGTTCGCTGGGGATTTGATTGTTGTCGGCTTCCCAGATGATGGAATTTTCATCGAGGACGCTTTCGGCGGGCTCGCGATAATCCGAGTCGAGCTTGCGGATGGTTCTCCGGAGTTTCCGCTCGAAGGCATTGGTGTTGGCGGCGATGTCTTTTTTGTAATTCTCACTGAGGGGATTCACCCGCTCGCGCATGATGACCCGGGCGCGCTCCAGAAATGCGTCCACATCGAAGGTTGGGGCGGCCGCTTTTTCGGGAGCCGGAGTTGGCGGCTCGGGGGGGTCGGGGAGGGGGGCTTTGATGAGGGGCGGGGGCTCCGGGAGATTGTCGTTTTCCGCTGTCTCTTGAGGTTCCATATCCGGGTCCGAATCCAACTCGGGCTCGGGTACGGGCTTTTCCAAGTCGGGAGGCAGGTTGGATACCGGGGCTTGGGTGGCGGGTTGGCCTTCCACGGATTCGGTTTTGGTATTCCGGGCGGGAACCTTGGCTTCCTCCACAATGAGGCCTTCCTTTTTCAGAAAGACGTATGCCAGGACAGCGGCGATGGCGAAGAGGAGCAGGATAAAAGTGATGCCGGAGGAGGATTTTTTAGCGAGCGCACGCGGGACATATCTGGGTCGAGCCGCAGCGGCTGGAGGCCCGGCAGGGATGACGCGGCTTGGCGGGCGAATGATTTTCTCGAGCTCGGCGGCGAACTCATTGATCGAAGCATGGCGCATCGAGGCATCGGGATAAGTTGCGCGCCGGATGACGGCATCAAGGCGTGGATTGCAGGCGCAAATGAGGGAGGCGGGGCGCCGGTCAGCGTGGGGGAGTTTCCCGGTCAACAGTTCATGCAGCATCACGCCGACGGAGAAAATATCCGCGCGATGATCGAAGGTGTAGGGCGGCTCGATGACTTCCGGCGCGGTGTAGCCGGGGGTGCCGTAAATTTGTTCTCCTTCCTGAATCTGGCTTTCGATGGGACGGGCGAGGCCGAAATCGCCGATTTTCGGGTTGACCTGGGCGTCCAGCAGGATGTTTGCAGGCTTGATATCGCGATGGAGGATGCCGAATTGATGGGCATGGGCGAGGCCGGAGCTGATATCCAGGATGAGCCGGATCGCCTCTGTCTGTTCGAGCGAGTATCCGTTGGCCGAGTGGAATAGGGATTTCCCGGCGACATACTCCATGATGATATAGAGCATCCCGTCCACTTCGCCAAAGTCATAGACGCCGATGAGGTTCGGGTGGTTGAGCTTGGCCATAGCTTTGGCCTCGGCTTCGAAACCGACGCGGAAGGCCTCGTTTTCTGAAAGTTCGCGCGGGAGAATTTTGATCGCGACCGCGCGATCCAGGGAGCTCTGGGTGGCTTGGTAAACCGCGCCCATGCCGCCACAGGCGATGAGCGCATGGATTTCATAAGCCGGAAAGAGCTCGGCCAGATGCTCTATATCGGGAGCTTGAAAAGGGGCGGGGTGATGGGAATCACTCATGGGGACGAGATTGGAATTCTACCTCGGTTTTCATAGGCAGGTCTCGAAAGGCAATGCAAGTGCGGGTGTGCTTTTCTCGGAAAACCTATAACGGCGCATGATATACCGCCCATTCAGGGAGCGTGATCGAGGCATTGTAGAGCATGTGGAGGGCGATCACGTTGATCAGCGATCCGGTGGCTTGGTATAGCAAGGCACATATAAACCCGAAGATCGCTACGCTGGCGAGGCCATAGACATCATAAAAATGGAATGCCGCGAAGATGATGGAAGACAGCAGGGCGGCGGCGATGACGCCCAGTTTATTCGAAAGCGAGCGGTAAAGCACGCCGCGGTAGAGAATTTCCTCAGCGAGCGGGGCGACGAGGCAGGCGGATATCACCAGGAAGACCAGCCCGAAAATGCCTGAATCCGAGTAGGACAAGCCGCCAGTGGGATCTTCCCTGGTGAAGCTTCCCAGCAGCCAGCGGAGAGGTTGGTCGAGGATGACCAACAGGGAAAAAAGGCCGAGCAAAACCGGGGGGTGAAGATGGGCATCCAGCCCGATCGACCGGGGAATGTGGGAGGCGCGGCGGAACAACAGTCCGAGCGCAATCAGGGCCGGGAGGATGCGGGCGACGGTATCCAAAATGATCGCCACCACGGGATGGAGCCCGGGCAAGCGCGCGATTCCAAGCTCCATGACCATGCTGAAGCCGATCCATGCGAGCGTTGCCAACATGAAAACCAACAGGCCCAGCGAAGGATTCCACGCGGCACTATAGCCCTTTGGCTTGGTGTGAAATGCTTTCCGCAGGCATCGCCAGGCGCTTGGCAGGAACACCAGGCCGATGATCCCGAGCAGCCAGATCAGCGAACCGACAAGGATGGCGCGAGTCCTGAGAATTGCGGAGATGCCGTTTTCCGTGAATTGAAAATTTTTCGAGGCGATCTTCAGATTCCACCAGTTCTCCTGACTGTCATCCTGCTCCGGCAGGTTCATCTGCGCGAGAAATTTCTCCACCGGAATATGGTCGCGGGTCGCGAGCAATGCCGCATACGCCCGATATCCATTCGGACTCAGGGTCTGCGAGGAAATGAGAAGCTCCAAAGAGCGGATTCCTTCGGTTACAGAATGACGGACCGTCCCGGCATGGGCCAGCCAGCGGAGCAAAGCCGGATCTTCCGCCATCGCCTCGGCCAGCAGCAGATCGCGGTCGATCCTGATCAGCGCGAGTTCTTCGGTGCCGGGGGCGTATCCCACCTTTTCCCCCATGTAATGATCCCAGATCCAGATGCCCAGGATGAAACACAGCAGCGCGATCAATGGCTCTGGAATCTCCCGGCGTAAAATGGCGCGGTAGGGGTTGGCCGGGGCGATGGAAGTCTTGGCAGGGATGCCGGAAACTGAAGAATTTTCCCGAAACAAGCAAGCAGTCCTAATTATCATGACATGCCAAGTGACGCGGTGAAGGCTTGTCCGCTAGGGACCGGTCCTGCTAGTGTGCCGGAGTGCGAAGCGTTTTCATGGAACGGGCGATCAAGCTGGCAAGGCAGGGCATGCTTCGCGGCGAGGGCGGGCCGTTTGGCGCCGTGGTGGTGCGGGAGGGGAAAATCATCGGCGAGGGCTGGAACCGGGTCCTGGCAACCAACGACCCCACGGCCCACGGCGAAATCGTCGCGATCAGGGATGCCTGCGTCAAAACCGGCGGTTTTTCCCTCCAAGGCTGCGAAATTTTCACCACCGGCCAGCCCTGCCCGATGTGTCTTGGCGCGATCCACTGGGCGCGCATCGGGGCGATCTACTATGGATTCAGTATTGAGGACGCGGCCGCGATCGGGTTCGACGACCGCGAGTTTTTCAAACAGTTTTCACTGCCTGCCGGGCAGCGGGCGATTTCGGAAACGGAGCTGGCCAGAGAGCAGGCGCTCGCTCTCACTGCGGAGTATCTGGCCCTGCCGGAAAAAATAAATTACTGATCCCGCCCTCCCGAATCGCTGTCTTGACTAGGGCGGGGCGGGGAGCGGATAATTCCAAACATGGCATGGCGGCTTGACGAAGCGGTAGAGCACGGGTTGATCGACAACACCGTCGAAGGCACCACCACCGGAAAAATCTGGCTGTGCGGTCGCGATGAGCCGCTGATACTCTCGCTGGAAGGCGATTGCTGGCGGGATGTGGCCGGGACGGTCCTGGAATTTGAAAATCCGAATCCGCAGCGGACCCCCGAGATCGCCGGACTCGATACCGATCAGAGCGGCATCGTCGGCGATGTCACCGCCTCGCGCAAAGCCAAGGTCCCGTCCCTGACCGATGAGCAGATGGAGGAACTCGACCGGCAGGGGAGGGAGATCCCGTTTCAATGGCGCAATATTCTGTATTTGGAATGGTTCAGTGAAATCAACGGCCGCGTCCTGATCGAGGCCGCCGGCTACAAAATGGAAGTTTCCAACCAGCATTGGAAAATGGATTCCGATGCGGAGCAGGCGCAAAAGCTCGCCAATCTCAATGCCATGCGCGACTTCATGGCCCAGGTCATCCAGCGCAAAGAACCGGATGGAACCGCAAGCGTCACCAGCGAGCTTGATGAATTCGAGTGGGAAGAGCGCCTCAAGGAATCCGACCGCCTCACCGATGCCTATCAGGAGGTCCTTGAAAAATACATGGAGGATGCCGATAGCGAGCAAAAGGAAGCCTTCGTCATGGGCTGGGACGGCCTCCTCGATGCGCTTGCCGAGCGCGACGAACAAGGCGGTGACGACGAATTCGACGATGCCGATGACGACCCCGATGCCGCCGATAAATGGCAATCCGCCGAAGAGGATGATGACGAGGACGATGAACATTTTGAAGAGGAGTGGGTCAAGGCCAGCCATCCCTTGCAAAATCTCGCCCGCGATCTCGCCATGCGCGCCTTTGACCTCGTAAGCAGGGAGGATGACCCGCAAAGCCCGGCCCAGCGGCTCGTCTCCAATCTGATGCTGGTCAGCTCCAAACTCGCAGGCGTCCTGCACGGGCGCGGCAGCGGCTACGAGCCGGAGGCCGGCTTCGTCCTCGCCGTCCTGAAACGCTGCCTCAACTGGATCAACGAGGCCGGCGCCGCCTGCCAGGAACTCCTCGATGCCGAAAGCGACCCGGATCACAAGGCCGCCCTCAACCACCTCCGCGCCGATGCGTTTGAAATCCGCAACGGCATCATCGAGCTCCGCCGCGAGTTAAAGCAAAGTTGACAATTCCGCCACACGGCCCGAACAATTTCCGCAGATTCAACCACACCTATGAAACTTATTCTTCTGAGCATCGCCGCCCTCGCCGCCTCCGCCTTCACCTCGTGCAACACCACGATTGGACTCGGCCGCGACATGCGCATCCTTGGCGAGGGCATGGAAAACTCCGCCAACAAACAAAGCGGCGGCACCCAGGACACTTCCGGCGCCCCGGTGTATTGAATTCCCCCGGGAAATTGCCCTCGCTTCGTCCGCTTTCGATGCGAAGTGATCGATTCCGTCTCCTTCAACGGCATCTCTTCACCTCGCAGTAGCAACCCACGCTTCCGCAACAGCCCCAGCCCGGCCTGCAATCGCCGCTCTCACCCTTGCAATCCCTTCTCACGCCCTTGCAACAGCGTCCATGCAACGGTGTCTCACTGCCTTACAATCGCGTCTCACGGCCCTGCAATCGCCGCTCACGCCCTTGCAATCGCTCCTCACGCCCTTGCAATCGCTCCTCACGGTCATGCAATCGCTCCTCACGGTCATGCAATCGCTCCTCACGGTCATGCAATC
>JACMMB010000145.1 GCA_014379305.1 Akkermansiaceae bacterium | reverse complement strand
GGCGGGCTGGAAAAGGCGCGGGAGCTGAACCGCGAGATCGCAACATACGTGGATGTGATGATCGGCAACGAGGAGGATTTCACCGCTTCGCTGGGCTTTGAGGTGGAAGGTGCGGATCCCCAAGTTTCAGAAATCGGGACCTATGCGTTCAAGACCATGATCAAGACGGCGGTCAGGGAATTTCCCAACTTCAAAGTCGTGGCGACGAGCTTGCGCCGGGTCATTACGGCGACGAAAAACGATTGGTCGGCGCTTCTATGGAGCGACGGCGGGTTTTACGAAAGCCGCAACTATGACGGACTGGAGATACTTGATCGGGTGGGCGGGGGAGATTCGTTTGCGTCCGGCTTGCAGTTCGGATTTCTTGAATTCAATGATGCGCGGAAAGCGGTCGAATACGGCGCGGCGCACGGCGCGCTGGCCTCGACAACTCCCGGCGACACCTCGATGGCTACCCGCAAAGACGTGGAGAAACAAATCGGCGGCGGCGGTGCGCGGGTGGTGCGGTGATGGTGCCGAGGGCATTTGCGTTGACTCGGCTATTCAGCCCGGTATGAAAAAGTCATGAAATTGCTCATCATCTGTTCTCTGGGACTCCCCGCCCTCGGGTTCGCCGAGAATATGCCCCGAGGCGCTTTTAAATCGACACAGTTTGCGGAAGCCCGGGAAGCGGCCAAGACCCAGGGTAAGGCGTTGATTTATATCGAAACGGATTCAAAATCAACCTGCCCCAAAACCGAGTGGGGAACTGCGGAGGCTTACTCGGCATTGAAGCGCAAATACATTCTCGTGATCGAAGACGACGCCGATCCTGAAAGTATAGATGTTAAGGAGTTGAATAGCGCGATTACACAAACGGTTAAAATCGGTAATATGAGTCCCCGCATCACCGTGGTGGAGCCGGAGAATCTTGGATTCATAACCGGAACGGACTATACGAACATGTCGAGCGACAAGCGCTGGGCGAAGAATTTTCACCAAACCATCGCTGCTGCGGCCATCGTTCCTAAAATTCTGGATGCGGATGCTGTGATCGCGCGTGAGCCTACCCTGAGAAATTGGACGAATATGGAGGGCAAGACGATACGGGCGGCGCTGATCGAAAAAAAAGATGCAATGCTTTCCTTAAAACTTGAAAACGGGAAACTGGTGGACTACCCAGTCGAAAAGCTTTCGGCTGCAAGCAAGGCGACCTTGGTGGAATTAACGGCAAAATAGTCCACCAACTTTTCGCAGAGGATGCCTGCTTACATTTTTTGGCACTTCGGGCAGAAATAGGTGGAGCGCTGGCCAAGAATGCCGCGTGAAATTGGATTCGTGCAAACGCGACAGGGCTCGCCTTTGCGATCGTAAACGAACAGGCGCTGTTTGAAATAGCCGGGCGCGCCGTCGGTGTTCAGGAAATCACGGAGGGTTGTGCCGCCTGCCTGGATGGATTCCGTGAGGACTTCCTTGATGGCTTGCACCAGTTTTCCGGCCCTTGGTTTGGAGAGTTTACAGGCTTGGAGCTTCGGGTGGATGCCACTGCGGAAGAGGCTTTCCGAGGCGTAAATATTGCCGACGCCGACCACGGTTTTCGCATCCATGATGGCGACTTTGATGGGGATGTTTTTTTTGCGGAGCGAGGCGTGCAGGCGGGCGGCGGTGAAGGTTTCCTCCAGAGGCTCGGGTCCGAGGTTTTTGAGGAGAGGATGGTTTTGAATGTCCGACTCCTTGAGATGAAGTATCAAACCGAAACGTCTTGGATCGTGATATCGGAGTTGGCGGCCATTTGAGAGAGTGATGGCGAAATGGTCGTGCTTTTTCCATTCTTCCGCAGGAGAAATGATTCTCAAGCTTCCAGACATGCCGAGGTGGATAAGGATGGAGGAATTGGCATTGGTTTTCAGTAGCAAATACTTGGATCGCCTGGTGACGGCTTCAAAAGTCCGGCCGATGAGATCCGTGAGCGATGGGGAAATCGGCTGACGGAGATCGTGGCGGCGAATGATGATTTCCCGAATGGAATGGCCGATGATGTGGGGGGAGATGCCGAGTCGGGTGGTTTCGACTTCAGGGAGCTCGGGCATGGCGGGAATATTAAGTTTCCGGTTGAAAACTTCAATGGGCGATGCGGTTTGAGATAATCGCAGACAGGCGGCGGGGGAAATGACTAGGCTTGGGGTCAGATGATCACTCAGGCGTTTATTTTAGGGGCCGGGCTGGGGACGAGATTGCGGCCTTTGACGGATATTTTGCCAAAACCAATGGTCCCGTTGTTTCACAAGCCGCTTGCCGAGTGGGCGCTGGAGGCCTGTGAGGCGGCGGGGTGTCAACGATTCGCAATCAATACCCATCATTTGCCGGAGAAATGGGAGGGGTTTGGCAGAGGGAGGGATGTTTCTTTTTTCCATGAGCCGGTTTTGCTGGAGACAGGCGGAGGGATCAAAAACATTGAGGAGTGGGTGGAGGAGGGCTCGCTGTTGGTGCACAACGGGGATATTTTTTCGACTCTGGATCTGCGCAAGCTGTCCGCTATTCACGAGGCCTCGGGAGATGAGGTGACACTGGCTCTGCGCTCGGAAGGAGTGGCGCGCCACATCGCGCTCGATGGCAGCAGACGGGTCCTGGATATCCGTGGGATGCTTGGAAAAGCGTTGGGAACCCACGTTTTCAGCGGGATTTATTGCATGCGGAAGAAGTTTTTAAAGCGTTTCCCTGAGCTGGAAAAGATTTCAGTGATTCCTTTTTTCCTGGAGCTGGCGAAGGAGGGAGGCTTGGGAGCGGTGGTGCTGGATGAGGGCGTCTGGGTGGATTTGGGAGATGTGGAATCGTACTTGAAAGCCCATCGCGAGCTTGCCCTTCAGGAACCAGTGCATCCGCAGGCGTTGATCGGCGAGGGTGCCGTGATTGAGCAAAGCTTGGTGGGGAAAGGCGCGGTGATCGGCAGCAATTCGCGGGTTGTGGACTCGGTGGTTTGGCCGGGGGCGGTGCTTGGCGAAGGTGAGCTGATTCGCATGCGGGTGCTTACCTGAAACTATTCCTCAAGGTATTTAGCGAAGATTTTTTCAAGGCTGCGGTCCCTGCGCGATTGGCGAAGGAAGCGGTCGAGTTTCTGGCCGAGAGCGATGCGCTCCGAAGAGACGGCGATGACGAATTCCTCGACGGGGACCATCGGATGGGTGTCGATGACGGCGAGTTCCGGGTTGAGACGGGCGTCATAGCGGTTGGAAACATCGCCGCGGGCCAAGGCGTGGACTTTACCAGCGAGGAGATCGTTGATGGCTGCTTCCTCGCTATCGTAGGGGATTCTAATTGTGTTGGGGTTGCGTTCGCGGATGTCCTGATCGCCGGTGGTGCCGGCGGTGACGGCGATTTTCATCCCGTCGAAGTCGGCGATGCTGCGGAAGCGGTCCGCATTGGATTTCAGGATCGAAAGGGAGCGCTCGACGTTGAAATAGGGGTAGCTCCAGCGGATGCCCGGGAGGAGCCGATCACTGCGTTTGGAAAGGCCGGAGGTGGCCGCATCGACGATGCCGCGGGCGGGAAGTTCCCAGATGCCGTTGAATTTCACCTGCTCCACAAAGTCCAGGTGATAGCTGTGCTCTTTGGCAAAGGCGCGCATGATATCGGCGTCCATTCCGGAGATTTCCCCGGCCTCATTGCGGAAACCCACGGGAGCGAAGCCGGTGCAGATGGCCACAGTGAGGTGGCCTTTGAGCTTGGGCTGCCAGGCATGGAGTGCGGCGAGGCGGTAGTGACGGGCGATGGGCGGGTTTTCATTACCGATTTCCACAAGCGCGGGCAAATTGAGATCGAACCGGCCATCGACCATGACCAGGGCGCGGGCAAGGGTGTAGGCTTGCTGGAGCGCAATGGGATCGCGGTGGAAATCCGGATTCGCAGTCGCTTCTTTCAATGCGGTCTGGAGCGATTCGAGAAAACGGCTGTAGTCCGGCAGGTTGAAGCCGGTCCGCATGCAGGTGACGATGGCGCGTGACTTGTCGTAGGCGGTGACCTGCGGGTCCTCGCTTATGGCAGTGTCCATCATCAGTTTCATCCATGAGGCAGGGATTTCATCGCTGAGGCCCATGACGGCCAGTCCGGCCATGGCCATGTAAATTTCATCAAAAGCGGAAGCATTCTCGACCAAGTAGTCTCTCGCGGAAACGGCATGGACATCCTCAGGCATGCGCAGCTCGCCCATGAGCATCAGTGCGAAGGCATTGGCCAGGACGGTTGGCTTTCCACTGCCATTTTCCGCGAACGCGGCCTCGGCCGGTTGGTATCTTGAGAGTAGGAATGCCTGTTGGGGCCGGGTATCCTGAGTATCGCTTCCCAGATAGCGCAGCGTGCGCAAGGCCATCGTGGTCGCCGAAATTGTGGGAAGCGGATCTTCCGCAGAGTTTTTATAACCGCCGCTTTCGGTATAAAGCGAAGCTATATTCCCAGCCGATGATTCAGGTTGCTGCCGGGCTGTCAGGGGCAGAATGAGGAGGAGCAACAGGGGGAGGAACTTCATGCGCGGAGTCTTAAAAGATTGTTCGTTTTTGTCGAGGCGAAGACTTTGACATTTCGGCAATGGATCGCGCTCCAGGCTTTTTTAAAGTTTAAGTTCAGGTCCCCGGGGTTAAAAACTCCCATGCTTGAACCTGTCGCCGCAGACAAATCCTATTGCTGGCACCCGTTTACCCGCCAAGGAGAGTGGTGTGATCCCGATCACGACCCTCTCATGATTGTCCGCGCGGAGGGGGTCTGGCTTTACGATTCTTTTGGGAAAAAATACCTCGATGGCAACTCATCAATCTGGACCAACATCCATGGCCACTCGCGCCCGGAAATCATTTCGGCGATCCAGCGCCAAGCGGCGACCCTGGCGCACTCGTCATTTCTCGGTCTCGGCCATCCCCTTGCCTCAGAGCTTGCCGAAAAACTCGTCTCTTATTTTGCACCAAATACCCTTGAGCGAGTTTTCTTTTCCGACAACGGCTCCACCGCCATTGAGGTCGCGCTTAAAATGTCCCTCCAGTCCCGACTTCAGACCGGACAGGGGAAACGTGTTCGGTTTCTCGCATTCGATAACGCTTATCACGGCGATACCCTCGGCGCCGCCTCACTCGGTGGCGTAAGCCGCTTTTGCTCTCGCGCGGGTTCGCCGGGATTCACCGTCGAACGCCTCGGCTCCATTGCCGACCTCGATCATATTGATCCGGAAACCATCACCGCCCTTGTCATCGAGCCACTCATTCAGGGAGTCAACGAAATGCGCCCGTGGCCACCAGGTATGTTGAAACAGCTCCGCGAATGGACCTCCCGCCACGGCGTTCACCTCGTTCTCGACGAGGTCATGACCGGCTTCGGCAGAACAGGCACCATGTTCGCCTGCCAGAATGAAAACGAAAATGTAACTCCGGATTTCATCTGCCTCGCCAAAGGGCTTACCGGCGGCACGCTTCCCCTCGCCGCCACAATTACCACAGCCGCAGTATATGAAACTTTCCTCGGCGCCGATGAGAACGCCTTCTACTACGGGCATAGTTATACCGCCAACCCACTGGGATGCGCCGCCGCCATCGCCTCTCTCAAACTCTTTGAAAGCGCCCGGACATTCATCCACCTCCCGGCAAAAATCGCCTACCTTGCGGAATCACTCCAGCAACTCGAATCCACCCATCCGGCGATCCATGAAACCCGCCAGTGCGGCTTGATTTCCGGCATCGAACTCCGTCAGGCCAACGGCGAAAAGTTTCCAGCAAATCTGCGCATTGGCGAAAAAATCACCCAAGCCGCCCGGGCCCACGGCCTCATCACCCGCAACATCCTCGACACCATCGTCCTCATGCCGCCGCTTTCCATCACCAGGGAAGAACTCGATTTTGCCATCCACGCAATCGGCAAGGCGATAGGGAATTACGATCCCGCAGCTTGCTAAAGCTATCGCCCGGCATTGACCATGGATCAGAGATATTTATCGGTGACCGCACCTTCACTGGCACTCGTCACAAGCTTCGCATATTTAGCGAGGACTCCGTAGCGATAACGCGGCTCCGGCTGAATCCATTTTGCCTTCCGAGCGGAAATTTCCTCGTTGGAAAGTTTAACATCGATCCGGTTCTCCAAGGCGTTGATCTCGATTTCATCGCCCTCTTCGAGGACGCCGATCATGCCGCCATCGAAAGCCTCCGGCGTGATGTGGCCCACCACGAAACCGTGGCTGCCTCCCGAGAAACGGCCGTCAGTGATCAACGCCACATCCTTACCGAGGCCCATTCCCATGACCGCGCTGGTAGGACCAAGCATTTCCCGCATCCCCGGGCCGCCTTTGGGTCCTTCGTAGCGGATGACGATCACGTTTCCTTTCTCGATCATCTTGGCAAGGATGGCGGTCATGGCTTCCGGCTCCGAGTTGAACACGCGAGCCTTGCCTTTGAAGACTTCGCCTTCCTTGCCGGAGATTTTCGCGACCGCGCCGCCTTCCGCGAGGTTGCCGTAAAGGACGCGGAGGTGGCTGTCCTTTTTGATCGGGTTGTCGAGCGGGCGGATGATCTGCTGGTCGGCGGGATATTTGATCGGGGATTTCTCCAGATTCTCGCGCATGGTGCGGCCGGTGACGGTCATGCAATCGCCGTACAGGAGACCCGCTTCGAGCAGCATTCTCATCAGCGGCACAGTGCCGCCGATGCGGACGAGATCCGCCATCGCGTATTTGCCGGAGGGCTTGAGATCGGCGAGAACCGGTGTCTTTTTGCCGATGCGCTCGAAGTCGTCCAATGTGATTTCCACACCAGCGGAGTGCGCCATCGCGGGAATGTGCAGGCACGCATTGGTCGAGCCGCCGAGCGCGATCAATACCGTGATGGCGTTCTCGAAAGCCGCTTTCGTCATGATATCGCGCGGCCTGATGCCGAGCTT
>JACMMB010000144.1 GCA_014379305.1 Akkermansiaceae bacterium | reverse complement strand
TAATGCGCTGATCTAAAACCTATTCAGGCTAAATAAGCCGGATCATCTTAACGGCGAAAAATCCGTAGGCTCAAGGAACATTGATTTAATCCCCTCTTCAGCCGTGAGAGACTTACCCGCCTGCTTTTCCGAAGCCTCTTTTGCGGCGACCCAAACTGGATCGGAGCGAAAATCAATCCAAGACTTCACGGCAGCTGCCGCATCTTCATGAGCCAAGAAATACAGCAATATACTGTCCGCATTTTTTTGCTCCGGCGTTAACTTGAAATAACCCAAGTTTGTCATGCGGTGCTTTTCGAACAAGGCCCGGGTGTGATCCCGAAAACGGGAATGCAACGCCGGAAGATTTCCCGGAGTGGCGGTATATGTGCGCATTTCGTAGCAGCGTCCCTTGCCGGATACGTCCGTCATCTCAAAGCCTTTGGAAAAAGCGGTGGCATTCATGAACACTTGATCAATCGACCCTACCAGTTTTCCATCCGCTTCTGACGCCGCATGAGCTTTTACCCATTCCGGATCGGCGAGAAATGCACTGAACGAGGCATCGCGGGTCTCCCTGTCAGGAAATGCGAGCAGATAGATAAGAAGATTGTCCGGATTTTCAGCAGGCACCCAGTAACCGATATTCGTCATCCCGTGTTTCTCGAAAAGTTTTACCGTGTGGCTCCGGAAACGGGCAAGGAGCGAATCCAACTTACCCGGTTCAGCATGATAGGTTCTCAACTCATAAAGCCGCGTGTCCCCCGATTCAGCCTCTGCAGACAACGCGGAAATTAAAGCGGCAGCCATAAATAAAGTGACCGAAAAAGTTTTAACCATGCCTTGAAAAATGACCCGCGTTCATTTGCTGGCAATCAGAATTTCTTTACTCAAAGAAGGTATCCCCATGCTGGTATGGAGGAGCGCAACAGCAGAGAAATACCAAATCTTCCTGAGCACGGATTTCATGCCAGGCGCCGCACGGAATCAGGATTGCGTCCCCGCGTCCTACTTCCCGGGTTTCACCATCCATTTCCATCAATCCAATGCCGCTGAGAATATAGTAAAATTCTTCGCTCCGACGGTGGAAGTGGCGCCGGGTCGAGCTTCCAGCCGGAATGAAGGCCTCGGCAAGACTTTGATTCTCGACCGGCGCATTCACATAATCCAGCAGGCTAATGATCGTCGAACCATCTTTGGTAATGAACGGGGTCTGGCGATCACGATTTCGAATAACCATCATTATGCCGATTTTCTCTATCAGGTTTCTGGAAAGGCCGCTATCGCAAAACTTGCTACCTGGCTCCTTCAGGACAAGACTTCTGCTGATGTTCCGCCTGGTTACAACCATTTTCGCTCTATCGATTGGCTGCGTGGCGGCTGGCGAACGCATCTGGCAGCCCATCATCGACTATACAATATCGTTTCCCGGAGACCGGCCTGATGCCGCTCCAATGATCAACTCCTTCGAGAACTTCACCCATTTTTCTTCGGACTTCGGTTGGATGGGACCCGGGGAAAATCGCATCGATTCCCAAGGAGGCATCATCCGGGTAAAACCAGGCCCGCAATGGACAGGTGCGTGGCATTCGTTGGCAGGATTGGCGAATCAGAACAAGCGCACTCTGGATCCTCGCAACCTCATCGGGCTCGGCCAATCTGAAAAGCTGCACGCCAAAATTCTCGAACTCAATCTCAACGCCAGCGGCCACGGAACTCTCCGTTTGGAGTTGGCTGACGCTACCCGGCAGGTCGTCTGGAGCACCACCATCGAGCTCAATAATGAACAAACGGTTACCTATCCTTATCCTATCGGATTGGAAAAAATTGGCCGCATCAAATTTATGAACTGGATCGCGGAACCGGACTGTGATGCCAAAATTTCATCCATTGGCTTCATCGTGGAAAAGCCCCAACTCAGCCCCGAGGAATGGGCCTTTTATATATCTCTTGGAAAATTACGCCGCTGCCACAATGCGGACAACGGACTCACCCGCGATCGCGGTCACCTGCGAAGCGGCGAATTTGATTCTATCGCCTCCACCGGCATGCATGCGCTGGGCAGTGCCCTTGGTGTGGCGGAAGGTTTACTGGACCGCGAACTCGTCTCCTCGGAAATATCCCAGACCATTCAAACCCTGCTCGAGCTACCAAGAGCCGCAGGGCTATTTCCGCATTTTTCTTACCAGGCGCAGTCCGGCGAACTGACCATCCATCCCAACACCGAATACAGCAGCATCGATACCTCGATCGCCCTGCATGGGCTCCTGCTCGCAACACAATTGCTGGAGCTGGAAGATCTGAATCGCCAGGTCGTCGCGATGATTTCCGAAATTGATTTCGACTCCTTCACTGACAAAGAGGGCTGGATTGGACATGGCTTTCTCGATGATGGCATAACGCCGCTGACTTCCGTCTGGCGGGACTGGGGAGGTGAAACCGCGCTTGTCCTTGCTTTGGAAGCCATGATCCCGGATCGCGAGACCCGGGGGAAAATGAACCAAAGCGGCGAAGTCTATCGTGGCGTCGGTTTCATTAGTGAAATCCAAAGCTTATTCTATCCGGATTTTGATAGGCGTGAGCCCGATCTCATTTCAAAAGTCTCCTGGCCTGAAAAACGCGGCCAGTTGCTCGAGCAACAAATACGCTACATTCCAAATACCTGGCCGGAATCCGCCGCCGCGCGCGCTGGGATCTTCGGCTTATCCTCGGGCGAGGCCGGCATGCCGGGCGCGGGTTACTCGGCAAACGGCCTGGGCGTTGCCGGAGTCCGTTGGCTTTATCCGCACTACATGCTGATGGGACTCGCCCTCAGCGGCGGCGGGCGCTATCACATCGGCCTCGACCAGCTCAACGCCGCCGGCCTCCTCTATCCCCTGGGACTTCCGGAAAACATCGAGGTTGAACTTAAACTACATAATCCCATGCAGGGATCCCTAAACGCCGCATTTGAAACTCTCTCCGCATATCACGGCTGGCGGCAACGCAACACACCTGAAAATCACCTTGATCAAGCTTCATTGAAAAACCCCACCATCCGCAAAGCCGCCGCCCGCTTTTATAGACAGTGAACCTGCCTTGAATCCCTTCCAAAAAAGTTTGAAACCCAGAACCCGTGCGCCCCGGACTCATCCTTAAACTGTCTTCTCCCGATCATCCCGGCATCGTCGCGAAAATCGCCTCTTACGTTGCCTCGCATCGTGGAAACCTGATAGAATTCAACCAATTTTCAGATCAGCTGGAGAAAAAATTCTTTGCTCGCCTGGAAATCGACACTTCGGACCTGGATGTTGATATCGGCGATTTCAAATCCGGTTTCGGCACCCTGGGCCGCTCCCTCCAGGCCGACTGGCACTTCCGAATTCTGCCATATAAAATGAAAACCGCGGTCCTGGTTACCAAAACCGACCACTGCCTCAACGAAATTCTTTTGCGCACCGAGCTCAATGAACTCCCGATTGAAATTACCTCTCTCATTGGCAACCGCGACAACTGCCGTCCCTTGGCTGAGCGATCCGGTATTCCTTTTCACCATGTTGAAATGGACGGCCCCTTCCGCGAGCAAGGATTTTTCAAAATTCGCGAACTCCTTTCCGCGCAAAACGTCGAGTTGATCGTTCTCGCCCGTTTCATGCAGATTCTCCCGGATGACTTCTGCCGCGAATACGCTGGGAAAATCATCAACATCCACCACTCCTTCCTCCCCGCATTTGCTGGCGCAAATCCCTACAGGCAGGCCCACGAAAGGGGGGTGAAACTCATCGGGGCCACTTGCCATTACGTGACCTCGGACCTCGATGCCGGACCCATTATCGAGCAGGAAGTGGAGCGGGTGCATCATTTCCACTCCCCCGCCGATTTGGCCCGCCTTGGCCGCCACTGCGAGCGCATCGCCCTCGCCAAAGGCATCCGCTACCACGTCCACGATCGCACACTCATCGATGGCCATCGCGCCATCGTCTTTCCGGATTAATAACAAAGTAGTCACAAAGATCCGCACTCCTTTTCCACTGCCCGCTGGCCGTCGCTCACTTTCGAATACTGCAAAACGGGAAATCCAGTTGCCAATCTCTCACCCGTAGCCCTACTTTCCCCCTCCACCGTAGAACATTATGAAGATCGTCGTCGACAAACAGCCTAAATGCATTGCCATCCTCAATGTGGAAGTTCCGTCAGCCGATGTTTCCGCAAGGCGCGAATCCATCACGTCCAACTACGCCTCCCAAGCTAAGATCTCCGGCTTCCGACCTGGCAAGGTGCCGAAAAACGTCATCCAAAAACGCTTTGGAAAACAGATTTCCGAGGAGCTCACTGAAACCCTGTTTGAAGAAGCATGCGATGCGGCGCTTGAAAAGGAAAACCTCAAAGTCCTTGATTTCGGCTTCCCGCAAAACCTAAACGAGCGGCCCGACGGCTCGATCGCTTTTGAAACCAAGCTCATCCTCGCCCCGGAATTCACCCTTCCCGCATACAAGGGCATCGATGTAAAAGCCCCTTCCAGCGAAGTCACTGACGAGGAACTCGGCCAACAGCTCGAAAATCTCCGCGAACGGCTCGCCGAATTTGAAGATATTACCGATCGCCCTCTCCAACCGGACGATATCGCCGTTGTCGGTTTTACAACAACCGTCGATGGCAAACCGATTGTGGAAGTGATTGGAGAAAAAGCCAAATACCTCGCAAAACGCGAAAATCACTGGCTGCCAATCAAGGAAGGTTCATTTCTTCCCGGCTATTCCGAACAACTCGTCGGGCTTGCTCATGGCGAATCAAAAGACATTGTCGTTACTCTTGATGACAAGTTTGCCTTCGAAGAACTTCACGGCAAGCAAATCACCCTGCATACTACCGTCGAAGGCATCAAAACAGCCAAACTACCTGTTCTCGATGACGATTTTGCCGCGAAGCTCGTTCCCGGAAAAACTCTTGAGGAACTTAAAAACCTCATCCGCGATAACATGGGTTCTGAAAAGGCCAAGCAGATCAGCGAGTTCAAGGTCAATCAAATCGTCGAACATTTGAACCGGGTCGTCAGCTTCGATCTCCCTGAGGAAATCGTGTTACGGGAAACCCAGAACCAAGCCAACGCCTTGGTCGAGGAAGGAAGCAGGGCAGGTGCCTCCGACGAAGAGATGGTGAAACAGAAAGAGGAAATCTTTGGTGTCGCCACCCGGCGCGCCACCAGCAACCTCCGCACCAATTTCTTGCTTCAGGAAATCGCCGGAGTCGAGAAAATCACCGTTTCCGATAACGATCTTCTAAGCCACATCTCTCAAATCGCCGCTACCCGTAAGGAACCGGTGAAAAAAGTCATCAAAGACCTTCAAAAATCCCGCCGCATCCAGGCGATCCGCAACTCCCTTCTGATCGGTCAAACCATTGACTTCCTTCTCGAACACGCGAACGTTACCGAAGTGAGCGCGGATGAACTCGCCGCTACCCCAATCCCTGAATGAATCTTTTCCCACCTTCAAACAACCCCGGCTCCAAAGCTCCGAAAAACAGTTACTACGTTCCCGTCGTTGTCGAGTCTGACGGGCGCGGAGAACGCTCGTTCGATATCTATTCCCGCCTCCTCAAGGATCGGATAATTTTTATCGGGACCGGCATAGATGACTACGTCGCCAACTCCGTCATCGCCCAATTGCTCTTTCTGCAGATGCAGGACCCGAAAAAAGACATCCACATTTATATCAATTCACCCGGCGGCTCGGTGACCGCAGGTCTCGCGATGTACGACACCATGCAGTTTCTTACTTGCGACGTAAATACCTACTGTATCGGAATTGCGGCTTCCATGGGCTCCGTGCTTTTAACCGCCGGAACAAAAGGCAAACGCTTCTGCCTGCCGAACTCCCATGTCATGATCCATCAGGTTTCCGGTGGCGCACAAGGCACTGCATCCGACGTCGAGCGTACCATCGGCTTCATGTTCAATTTGAAAAAACGCCTCAATGGCATCCTCGCGAAGCACACCGGGAAGACTATCGAGGAAATTGAGCACGACTCCGACCGCGACAACTACATGACCGCTGAAGAATCCGTGGCTTACGGCCTCGTGGATAAAGTCCTGGAATCCCGCAAACAGCTTCCAGAAGCGGTTCGCGAAAAAATCTAGGCTCGGCACACTTTCATCCACCCATCTTTCCTACTTGTCCCGGAAAAGCCCACCCCGTAAAACAGTTTAATGGCACGCGCTTCCAATCTCACCATGTGCTCTTTTTGTGGAAAGAGCCACTCGGAGGTAAAAAAACTCATCGCCGGCCCTGGGGTCTATATCTGTAACGAATGTGTGGATGTCTGCGCCAACATCCTCGCCAAGGAACTCAATCCACCGTCCTCGGATCCTTCAAAAAAAGGGAAATCGAAAATCTCGGGACAAACCAACACCCCCACCCCCGCCGAACTTCTCCGCGAACTAGATCAATACGTTATCGGTCAGGAGTCCGCGAAAAAGGTCCTCTCCGTTGCCGTTTACAATCATTACCTGCGCCTTAATCAAAATCACCCCGGCCTCGATCCTGAATTCCGCGATGTTGAAATTGAAAAATCCAACGTCTTGCTCCTCGGCTCCACAGGCTCCGGTAAAACCCTCCTCGCGCGCACCCTCGCACGCGTCCTCGACGTCCCTTTCTGTATCGTCGACGCAACAACTCTAACCGAAGCCGGATACGTTGGCGAAGATGTGGAAAACATCATTCTCCGCCTGCTTCAGGCTGCGGAATTCGATGTGGAACGTGCCGAGAGGGGCATCATATACGTCGACGAAATCGACAAAATCGGACGCAAAACCGAGAACGTTTCAATCACCCGCGACGTCTCGGGAGAAGGCGTCCAGCAGGCTCTTCTGAAAATTCTGGAAGGCACCATTTGTAACGTCCCCCCCCAGGGCGGGCGCAAGCATCCGCAACAGGAATACATCCAGATCAATACTGAAAAAATCCTCTTTATTTGCGGTGGCGCCTTCGTCGGTCTGGAAGATATCGTCCGCCGCCGCCTTGGCAGTAAAACCCTCGGCTTTCACAGCGACAACAAATCCTCCGCTGAACTCGACGAATCCAATTCCAAGATCCTCGAAAAAGTGCTACCGGAAGACCTCCTCCACTTCGGCCTGATCCCCGAATTCATCGGACGCCTTCCCGTCATTTCCTCACTCCGGAAACTCACTGAAGACGAGCTTGTTTCCATTCTTACCAAACCCAGAAACGCCTTGGTGAAGCAATACTCGAAACAACTCTCACTCAACGGTGTGAAACTCCGCATCACCCGCGATGCCCTCCGCGCCATTGCCAAGCAAGCTGTGGATCGCGGCACCGGCGCCCGCGCCCTCCGATCTATTTTTGAGAAGTTGATGCTCGATGTCATGTTCGATGTCCCCTCCCGTGGCGATATCGAAGCCGTCACTATTAACCGCGCCGTGGTCCAGGGAGAACGCCCTCCATCTCTACGCCGCCGCCGCGCCGATGCGGCATAGGTGTGAGGGAACTCTGACCTCGGCGGAACATGGGATCGTCAGGTTTCCAAGACCCCTAAACCCAGGGAATTTTCCCCGGAAAATTTCTCAAACAAATTCCAATTCCGGTGTCGCCAAGAACCTCGTAACAACCTAATCCAAAGCCCACCTCCTTCTCTTACCAAGCAAACCCATGATCGAAGTCACGAACCTCAGTAAGCATTTCGGTAGCAAACTCGCTGTCGATAATCTCTCCTTCACCGTAAAAAAAGGCGATGTCCTCGGCTTCCTAGGTCCCAACGGTGCCGGAAAATCCACCACCATGCGCATGGTCACCGGATTTCTCCCGCCTTCTTCCGGGGATGCCAAAATTTGCGGAATCTCCATCGTCAATGATCCGGCCGCCGCCAAACACAAGATTGGCTATCTACCTGAATCAGCCCCTCTTTACAACGACATGACTGTCATCGGATTTCTTAAATTCTGTGCCGAAATACGGGGCCTCTCCGGCTCATCCAAAAAAGACGCCGTCGAAAAAGCCATCGAGACCTGTTTCCTGTCCTCGGTCGCCCATCAGGCCATCGACACTCTCTCCAAGGGCTACCGCCACCGCACCTGCCTCGCCCAAGCCCTCCTCCACGATCCCGAAGTCCTCATTCTTGACGAACCCACCGACGGCCTCGACCCCAACCAGAAATTCGAAGTCCGCCAGCTGATAAAACGCCTCGGTCACGATAAAGCCATTCTCTTCTCCACCCACATCCTTGAGGAAGTCGAAGCCTCCTGCACCCGCGCCGTCATCGTGGACCAGGGCAAAATTGTCGCCGATGGAACTCCCGCCGAACTCCTTGAACAATCCGGCACCGGATCCCTTACCGACCTCTTCCGCACCGTCACCACCCGCGACACCGCCGCCTGAAACCTTTATCCAACATAAACTTATGTCCAGCCTCACCATCTACAAGCGCGAGCTGAAATCCTACTTCGGCCAGCCCACAGCCTACGCGATCATCTTCATCTTTTTGATCCTGTCCCTCGGTCTCACTTTCACCTTTGGAAATTTCATGCGCGTCGGCGACGCCTCCCTTCAGTATTCCTTTTTCTTCTGGCACCCGTGGCTCTACATGCTGCTCGCTCCCGCCGTGGGCATGAAGCTCTGGGCGGATGAGCAACGCAACGGCACCATCGAACTTCTCGGCACCTTCCCCGTTTCCACATGGTCCGCCATCATTGGGAAATTTTTTGCCGCCGCCACCGTTTCCCTCGTCGCCTTGATTCTGACCTTTCCCATCATTATCACGGTCAACTACCTCGGAAATCCCGACAACGGATCCATCATTTCCGGCTACCTCGGCTCCCTTCTCGTTTGTTGCACTTTCCTCGCCATCACCATGCTGGTTTCCGCCTGCACCCGCGATCAGGTCGTCTGCCTCATCGTCTCGGTCGCCATCTGCACGATCATGGTTCTCTGCGGATACGACGATTTCACCCGCGAGCTCGCCAAAGCCACCTCCACTTCCACCGTGGAAGCCATCGTTTCATTCGGCGTCTGGGATCACTTCAGCTCACTCAATCGCGGCTTGTTCCGCCTCCAGGACTTCGTCTGGTTCAGCACATTCATCGGACTCTGCCTTCTCGGCACCTCCACCATCCTGAACGCCAAACGCGCCTGATATTCTGACCTTGGAACCCAATCACTTTACCCCTTTAAAATGAAATCTCCCATTACGCGTGCCTTCTTCGGAATCACCGCCCTCCTCACCATCGCCATCCTCGCCAATTGGCTGGTCTCGCTCACCCCTCTCGGAAATCGCGGTGCCGATTTCACCGAAAATAAAATCCACACTCTTTCGGATGGCACCAAATCCATCCTCGTGGAACTCGATACCCCGGTTGTCATTCGCTACTACGCTTCCCGTAATAGCGACTACATGCCGGAGCAGGTCAAACTTCACATCCGCCGTGTCGATGATCTTCTCAAGGAATACTCCAACCTCTCCAACGGCAAACTCAGTATCAAGAATCTCGATCCCGAGCCGGATACCGATGCCGAGGATTCCGCGAACCTTGACGGAATTTCCGGCCAGCAGATTAACGATGAAAACCTGTTTTTAGGCATCGCCGTCTCCGCTTTGGATAAAAAAGTCGTCCTCCCTTTCCTCGATCCCGCCGAAGAAACCCTGCTCGAATACCAGATTTCCAAAGCCATTGCCGAAGTCTCCACCCCGATCAAGCCGATCGTCGGCATCATGTCGGCATTGGAGCTAGGCGGCTCACAGCCTGCCATGCCCGGCCAGCAAGCACAGCCCGCCTGGGTAATTTATCAACAGCTCAAGCAATCCTTCGATCTCAAGGATCTCGGCATGACCCCGGAAAAAATCGATCCTGCCGAAATCAAAGTGCTTCTGCTTTTTCACCCTGCCGGCATCACTAAGGAATCCGAATACCTCATCGACCAATACCTCCTCGGCGGCGGCACCGTCATCGCCTGTCTCGATGCCTACTCAGTCGCCGCACAAATGACCGCTGGCGCGCCGAATCCAATGACCGGGCAATCCGGCGCTCCCACCACTTCCACCCTTCCGACCCTCCTCGGCGCTTGGGGAATGGAATTCGAATCCGGCACGGTTCTCGGCGATCCCGTCCACGCCACACTCCTCGGTGGCAACCGCACGGGCGTTGCTGTCCTCAGCCTGCCGCAAAGCAGCATGCCGCAGAAAGACAATATCATTACCAAAAACCTTGAATCCGTAACCCTCTTCCTGCCCGGAGCGTTTAAGAAAACCGGCTCCGGCGGCGTCACCGTGAATTCACTGATCCGTTCCTCGCCAAAGGCCGGCTTCGTCGATTCGATCAAAGCGTCGCAACTCGACCCATCCCTCGCCACCAGCCTGAAACCCGCCGGCACCGCCTTCGACCTAGTCACCCATCTCACCGGAAACTTCAAATCCGCATTTCCCGACGGCAAACCCAAAGCGGAAACGCCTGAGGAAAAACCAGCCGATGATAAGAAAGCCGAACCTGAAAAGCCAAAAGATGAATCCCTCAAGGAAGCTGCCAAACCCGGCAACGTCTTTCTCGTCGCGGATATCGACGCCTTCTACGATCGCTTTGCCTACAACGTCCAGAACTTTGGCGGCATGCAAATGGCCACTCCTTCCAATGGCAACGCCACCCTCCTGCTCAACCTTCTCGATCAGGCCGCCGGATCAAAATATCTGATCGGCTCCAGATCCCGTGCCGCAACCCGCCGGCCATTCACGGTCGTGCAGGAAATGGAATCTGAATTCAACGAAAAGGTCGGCTCCAGGATCGAAGAGTTCCAGGCGAAACAAAAAGAGGCCCAGACCAAACTCATGGACCTCCAGAACCAGAAATCCCAAGGTTCCGAGCTCTATCTTTCTCCCGAACAGGAAGCTGAAATCAAAAAACTCCGCGAGCAGCAGGTCGAATACGCCCGCCTCGTCCGCGAACAGGAAAAAGACCTCCGCCGTCAAAAAGACAAACTCTCCGGCAATATAACCCTCATGAATGTCGCAGCCATGCCACTGCTTGTCATCCTCTTCGGCCTGGCTCTCTTCCTGAAACGCCGTTCCTCCACCCGCGCCCGCTAAGACCGCTTCGCTATCCTCCCAACCAATTTTTTCACCAAACCATGAAACCCCGCACCATCGTCATCCTCTGGATCATCGCCATCGTTCTCGGCGCCTCCGTCGCCGTCGTCAAACTCTCCCAAGGCAAGGAAAACAAAGACGCCACCAAACGCCTTCCGGGTCAGACTCTGCTCACCGATCTCCCTGCCAACGATATCTCTTCCATCGCTATCAGCGGCCTTGACCAATCCGTGACCCTTGAAAAAAAAGGCACCAACTGGCTGGTTTCCCAACGCGATGATTACCCTGCCAACAGCCGCAATATCAATGATCTGCTCCGCACTCTTGCCGAATTGAAAATCACCCAGGGCATTGAGGCCGGCCCGTCATTCGCCCCTCGCTTCGGCATGGACGAATCGGCTTCCAAACCTGCGGACCACGGCCTCACCGCCACCTTCAAGGACGCCGCCGGCAAAGAACTTGCCAAGGTCTCATTCGGAAAAAACCTCGACGCCGCCGCTTCTTCCTCACCTTTCGGGGGCGGCGCCACCGGTCGCTACGTCCGCAATCACGCCGATGAATCCGGCTTCTACGCAGTCTCGGAAGTTTTCGGAACCCTCTCTCCCGACCCGAAATCCTGGCTTGCGGAGGATTTTCTGATCATCGAGAAAATCCAAACCATCTCCGTCTCCAAGGCTGGCTCCGACGAAGTCGAATGGGCCGTCACCCGGGATGATGAAAACAGCGATTTCAAATTCAAGGACGCCACTGCTGGTGAAACGATCGATGCCGCTGTCGCCGCTCCACTCAAATCATTGTTCTCCTACGCTCGTTTCGACGATGTCGTCCCGGCAGCCGAAGTCGCAAAACGCGCCACCCCCGATAAACTCCAAAAAACCACCATCACCACCTTTGAAGGCTTTGACTACACCATCGCTTTCCAGCCAGCCAAAGCCATCGAGGCAAAGGCAGGTGCTGACGAAGAAGCCGCGCTTCCCGCCACCGACAATTTCCTCATGACCATTGAGGTCTCAGCCACCCTTCCTGCGGAACGCAAAAAGGATAAAGACGAAAAAGAGGAGGATGCGAAAACCAAGGACCAGGCCTTCGCCGATCGTCTGAAAACCCTCACCGGGCGCTTGGACAAGGAAAAAGCCCTCTCCGGCCGCACCTTCGAAGTCAGTAAATTCACTGTCGAAGCCCTCCTCAAAAACCGCACCGCACTCGTCAGTAAAGCCCCTGCCGAAGCACCGGCCCCGCCGCCTCCCGGCCCCGGCACCAGCGCCGTCACCCCTCCCTTCCAAATCCCCGCCCAGCCCGCTCTCGAGGAAGCCCCGCAGGAAATGCCCGAACCGGAGCTACCCGAAGAATAGCAGGCAGGAACCTTTGGGGACAAAGGTCCGTATCTAACAACCGGATCCATCCCCATCACTTAAAACTGGCAAACTCACGCTTTCCGGTTTCACATCCTCCCGTGACCCGCCACCGCACCGACGACCTCCGTATTACCGGACTGAACCCGCTTATATCTCCAGCAGTTCTCGCCTATTATCTGCCCATCAACGAGCGGGCGGCCGCCGTGGTTTCATCCGCCCGCGTCCAGGCCGATGCGATCCTGAATCTCGAGGACGACCGCCTCCTCGCCATCGTCGGCCCATGCTCGATTCACGATCCAGATGCCGCTCTGGAATACGCGGAAAAACTACAGGCCGAGGCCGCCCGCCTGGAGGAAGACCTCTTCATCATCATGCGGGTCTATTTCGAAAAACCCCGCACCACCGTCGGCTGGAAAGGTCTCATCAACGATCCCACTCTGGACGATTCCTTCGATATCAACCAGGGCCTTAGAGTCGCGAGAAAACTTCTTCTCGATCTCGCCAATATCGGCATTTCCTCCGGCACTGAATTCCTTGATACCATCTCTCCCCAATACATCGCCGACCTGATCGCCTGGGGAGCCATCGGCGCGCGCACCACCGAATCCCAGATCCATCGCGAGCTTGCCTCCGGCCTCTCCATGCCGGTCGGCTTCAAAAACGGCACTGGCGGCTCCATCCAGATCGCCCTTGATGCCATCCAGTCCGCTTCCCGACCCCACCATTTTCTCTCCGTAACCAAGCAAGGCGTTTCCGCCATTGTTTCAACCACCGGAAACCCCTCCTGCCACCTCATCCTGCGCGGCGGAAAATCCGGTCCGAACTACGATGCCGAAAGCATCGCCGCCGTCACCGCCATGCTCACCGAGCAAAATCTCCCGCACTCGCTCATGATCGATTGTTCCCACGGAAACTCCAACAAGGACTACCGCAACCAACCGCTCGTCGCCCGCAACATTTCTCATCAAATTGCCGCCGGGTCCAAATCCATCACCTCCGTCATGATCGAATCCAACCTCATCGAAGGAAACCAAAAGCCGGACTCCGATCTCTCCAAACTCACCCGCGGCCAGTCTGTAACCGACGCCTGCATCAACTGGCAGGACACCGTCGAAACCCTCGATACCCTCGCCGAAGGCGTGCGCAAACGCCGCTTGCTTTGAGCAATAAAAAAGCCGGGAGACTTTGCGAACAAAGACTCCCGGCTTATAGATTTCTAGTTGGTAGGGGAACCCGGCTCTCAGTTCCGGCGACGGCGCAGAAGCGCCAGGAATCCGATTCCGCCAAGCATGGCAGCAGCAGGTTCCGGGACTGCGGTAGTGTCGAGCGAGACCAATCCTATTGCAAAATCATTACCATTCGCTTCTGTCTGTGCATTGACGATGCGCAGGAAAATGTTTTCTGATGGATTCTCGATGGTAAAGGCGGATGTGCCGGGAGTGACCTGCCATTGTCCGCTTATGGTTGTGGCAAGATCCACAGTTCCCAAGGTAATCCAAACAGTGGGCGAGGATTCTTCGCTATATTGAAAGCTCAGAATCGCACCATTCGTCGCCGCTACATTGGGTGCGAAAAGATTGGTTACCGCAGCCTGAAAGAAATAATCCTGCAAGGGGTTCGTAACAACAACAGCCGAGGTCTGCCACACGGTTAACGCGCTCGAAGAGCCATTCAAGACCAGCATCTCTCCATTGACAGTGTTGTAAGGGCTTCCTGCTGGAATGGGCTGCCAGGAATCGTGGGCCGTTACTGGATTAGCCAAAACCGTGTACCCGCCTTCGTCTCTCATCCCTGGACCTGAGGTAGGGTTTTGGGTTGTGACCTGGATATAACTCGATGTGAAGCTGTTATACCCATTCGAAAAATTCGAATTGGGAATCACATTAACTGCTTGGGCCGCATTTTGTAAAAATAGCGATGCGGCGAATACCGATAACGGTATGATTGTTTGTTTGTATAATATTTTCATGTGGAGGTGATATTTAGATGTCTGGATGTTTGGCGGCGGATTTGCCTCCTACCATCGCAACGGGCGGAAACTGTAGATAAGCTCAACTTCCGTCCATCCAATTCGGTTAGGAAATATTAATTTTTTGTAACACTAAAGTAATTGACGGACATAAAACTTCGGGAAAATTACTGATTTCGCCATTTGTCACCGCTCGCCCTTAGGCAGTTTCAAAAACCGCTCGACCTCCGCCAGCGGGCGGGTATTGAAAACATCCTCCCGCCGCAGCCAGCCCTTGCGCGCCAGCCGCACCCCGACCCCGATGTGATGCAGCCGCGCCCGCGAGTGAGCATCCGGGTTGATCGAGCATAGCACCCCTTTGTCCCTCGCCCGCTTCCACCAGCGCCAATCCATATCCATGCGCAGGGGGCTGCAATTCAGCTCGATGATCGTTCCTGTCGCCGCCGCGCAATCGATGATCCGCGCGTGATCCACCGCATACGCTTCCCGCTTGAGCAGCTGCCTCCCCGTCACATGCCCCAGCATGGTCACATGCCCGTTCTCCATCGCCCGGCACAGGCGCCGCGTCATCGCGTCTTCATCCAGATTGAAAACGCTGTGGACCGAGGCCACGCAGAAATCCAGCTTCGCCAACGTTTCATCCTCAAAATCCAAGGACCCGTCTTTGAGAATATCCACCTCGGAGCCCGCGAAAATCCTGAACCCCTCCAATCCCACATTCATTTTCCCAATCTCCGCAATCTGCTCCAGCAACCTCTCCTCATCCAATCCCCGCGCATACACCGAAGACTTCGAGTGATCCGAAATCCCCAGATATTGCAGCCCCAGCTCCCGCGCCTCCTCCACCATTCCTTCCAGCGAGTCCCAGCCGTCCGATTCCGTCGTATGATTGTGGAACGTCCCGCGCAAATTCATCGTTTCCACCAACCTCGGCAAGGCATTCTCCGCAGCAGCCTCGATCTCGCCGCGGTTTTCGCGCAACTCGGGCTCGATATACTGCAAGCCCAGTAATTGATAAATATCCTTTTCCTCCTCAACCGCCGGTGCCTGCGCCCCCTTTTTCACCGGCTTCAGGCCATACTCGTTCAGCGACCAGCCCTGCTTCAGCGCCAGCGATCTCAGGGCCACATTGTGCTCTTTCGATCCCGTGAAATACTGCAGCGCAAAAGGAAACTCCTCGTTTTTGACCGCCCGCAGATCACACTGCATCCCGTTCTTCAATCGGACGGAAGCCTTCGTCCCGCCACAGGCAATCACCGCTTCCACCTGCGGCAGCGTGGTGAAATCCTCGCACACCACCGCCCCCTCCTTCGTCGCCACCAGGAAATCCAAATCCCCCACCGTCTCCCTGGCCCGCCGATACGATCCCGCCACCGCCACCCGTGAAACTTCCGGATGCAGCCGCAGCGTCTCCAGCATCCCTTCCACCATGGTGCCGATGCTGCCCAGCAGAAACCGACCGGCGAAGGTTTCATTCGCCGCCATCGCCTGCAGCAGCTTCACTTGGGTCTTCGCGCCGAAGCCCGGCAGATCCGCCACCTTCCCCTCTTCACAGGTGGCTTTCAGTTTCGCCAGCGAGTCCACCCCGAGCGCATCATAGAGCGCCTTGATTTTCTTCGGACCCAAGCCCTGGATCTCGAACAGCTCGAAAATCGATTCGGGAAATTCCTCTTTCAACTGCTCGTAAAACTCCAGTTTCCCCGTGTTCGCCAGTTCATGCAGCTTTTGCCGCAACGCGTCGCCGATCCCCTTGACTCCGACGAGCCCGTCTTTTCTCCCCACCAGCTCCACCACGTCCTCCTCCATTGCCAGAACCACCTCCGCACCCTGTCGGTAGGCCCGCACCTTGAAGGGATTCTCCCCCTTCAGCTCCAGCAACAACGCGATCTTCTCCAGCACATCCGCCATTCCTTCCCGATTCATCACGCCCCTTCCTAGTCTCCCGCCGCACCATGTTCAAGCCGCAGTGCCTCACTCCTGCCGCCTTGTCCGAAAAATTTCCTCATCCGGTGGTTGGACGTTCCAAAATTCCTCCCTAGCTTTCCCGAAGTGACTACCGAAATCCCCACCTCCACTACCGATCCCATCAACGCGAAAATTCTCTCGATCTCCGAGGATCTCATCGCCGGGTTCCAGCGCCACCCCTTTCATCTCATTGCCGGGAAATCCGGCGTCCCCCTCGCAACCGTCATCGAACGCATCCGCGCCATGCAGCAAAGCGGGATCATCCGCCGCGTCCGCCAAACCATGCTCGCCACCAAGCTCGCCCACGGCGCGCTCGTCGCCTGGAAAGTCCCCGAGGAAAAACTCAATGCCGCCTTCGATTTCTTGGCGAACGACGATCCCTTCTCCGGCCACGTCGTCATCCGCTCCACCGATTCCGAAGTCTCCGGCTCCGGATACCGCCTCTGGACCACACTCAAAGTCCCCGTTGGCGAATCGCTCGATTTCCACGCCACCAAGCTCCTGGCCCTGACTGGAGCCACCGAATATCTGCTCATGCCCGCCAACGGAGTTTTCGCCCTCGGCGTCGGCCATGTGCGCCGTAAAACCATGGAACCCGGCGAAAAATCCGAAGAACCCGCCGTGATGATGACCACGGTTCCGGCCGATCTGAGCCCGGAGGAATGGAACATCCTTATGATTCTCAAAGAGGAACTCACTCTCAGTGAAATCTGCGAGAACCCTTGGGAAAAACGCGCCGAACAAGCCGGAGTTTCACTCGACCACTTCTGCGAGATTTCCGAATCCCTCAACCGCAAAAAAGTCATCGGCCGCTTCTCCACCTTTCTCGAACACGTCAAACCTTCCGATACCGGCGAGCGCGTCACCCGCTTCAACGGACTTTTCCACTGGGCCGTCCCCAAGGGCCGGGAAATCGAAGCCGGTGCCCAAGTGGGCCGCCACACCTGCATGACCCACTGCTACTGGCGTGAAGGCGGCCCGCAGTTCGGCAATGTCAACATCATGGGTGTCGTCCACGGCACTGAAAAACCCCGCGTTCTCGAACACAAAGCCGCCATCGACAAACATCTCGAATCGGTCGGCATCCCCGTCTCCTACACCAATGTCTTCTGGGGTGGCCGCTCCGAGATCAAGCCCTCTGAAATCTCTCCTAAAATCTATCAGCAATGGCACCTCGCACACCTCGCACATTAGGCAGCCGTGAATTTCACCAAAGACCGTATTTCCCATACGCCATGATGTAGACCCCCATCAGGAAATTGGCGACCGCGTGCATCACGACACAGGCCCCGAGATTCTTGCTCCATACGCAAAGCAGATAAGTCAGGCTGCCATAAGCGAGTGCCCCCGCATAGTCCACGGGCGCGTGTGCCGCCATGAACAGCCCGGTCACGATCAGATAACTTTTCCAATGCGCCCGGCCAAAAGGCTGTTTCCAATAATCTCCCTCCCAATCCATCACAAAGCGCATCAAAAAGCCCCTCCAGAAAATCTCCTCAACAAAAGCCACAATCACCGCTGCTCTGAAAAAACGCATCCCGAGTGAAGTCCAGTAAGCCGCCGGATGCTCGAAAATTCCCGGGTCGAACCCATCAGTCCGCTCTGCGATTCCCACCCATTTCATCCAACCGTCCGTTTCTCCAACCAGTCCCCAATAATCATAAAGAGTCGTTGGCAACAGCCAGATTACGATCCCAACCGCACCAAAACCCACACCCGCCAGACTCCATTTCCAACTCCAATTGAAGGTATAGCTTTTCCAGAAGTAAGCCAGCAGCCCGAGCACCACCAAGGATTGCAAAGGATAACCCCATTGCGCCACATCCCGCCGCCACCAGGGAGCCGCCGGGTGATCCCACTCGATCAATCCGGCGACCAATTGCAGCAGAATCAAAAAAACCATGAACACCGCGAAGGGCACCAAATGCGCCCGCGCCAGCCGTTCAGGACTTTTCGCCAAATCCGCCATTTACAGCTTCCCCACAAAACGTTCCACACTGTCCATCGCCAGCCGGAGATCATTCATTCCCGTCGCGTAGCAACAGCGTAAAAAGCCCTCCCCGCTTGGCCCGAACGCGCCACCCGGCACCGCCGCGACGCTCTCCTGTTCAAGCAGCCCCATCGCAAATTCCTTGCTCGTCAGGCGGGTGTTGCGGATATCCGGAAAAACATAAAAAGCCCCGCCGGGCGTATGGCAATCCAGCCCTATTTCATTCAGCCGCTTGACCAGGAAATCGCGCCGCTGATGATAACTGTCCTTCATCATCTGCACCTGTGGAGCACCATTTTCCAAGGCTTCAATGGCGGCATTCTGACTCATGATCGGCGCACAGAGCATGGAGTATTGATGGATTTTCATCATCGCCTCGATGATTGGCTGGGGTGCGCAGGCATAGCCCAAACGGAAACCCGTCATGGCGAATGCTTTGGAAAAACCATGCATCAGAACCGTCCGCTCCCGCATGCCCGGCAGGGAAGCGATTGAAACATGCCGCACCCCGTCATACCGCAACTCGCAGTAAATCTCATCGGTCAGCACGATTAGATCGTGCTTCACCGCCAATTTCGCGATTCCTTCCAAATCCTCATTCGAAGCAACGGCTCCGGTGGGATTGGTCGGGAAATTCAGCATCAACACCTTGCTCTTCGGGGTAATGGCCTTTTCCAGTGCTTCCGGTTTTAGCGAAAATCCATCCTGCTTGGTCGTCTCTACCGCCACGGCGACGCCATAGGCCATGACAATGCTGGGCGAATATGAAACATAGCACGGCTCATGATAAATCACCTCGTCCCCGGGATTCACCAATGCGCGCAAGGCGATATCGATTGCCTCTGAAACCCCGACGGTGACCAACACCTCTTTCGCTGGATCATACTCAATTTCGAAAAAATCCCTCACATACCGTGAAATTGATTTTCGCAAACTCAGCAAGCCTAGATTGGAGGTATAAGTCGTCTGACCCTTCTCCAGCGAATAAATCGCCGCCTCGCGAATATGCCATGGAGTCACGAAATCCGGCTCCCCTACTCCTAGCGAAATAACGTCATCGCGCCCCTGCACCAGTTCAAAGAAGTCGCGAATCCCCGATCTCGGTATTGCCGCCACATGCCGCGCTATTTTCGCTGAGTATTCCATAACCATTCCGCCTGACGCGGGTCGCAACAGAAGCTCACATCCCATTGCTCGTCAATTCAAACAGAACGCCTTGGCTCCACCTTTAAAAAACTCCATTGCGACTGGCAAATCATTAAAATTCCATATTAAAACACCCCCGCCCATGTCCACAGAAGCCATTCTCTCAACCGCACGGCAATTCCTTAACGTCGATCCCACCACCCCGATCACCATGATCCCGATCAAACGGGGTGCATCAGGCCGGACCATTGTGCGCGTAAAAACACCCGTTCATGAGGATTTCATCGGCATTCATTGGACCAATGAACGCGAGGACAACAACCACTTCGTTCCTGTCGCGAAATTCCTCAGGGATGCCAAATTCCGTGTCCCGGAGATCCTCCACGACCGCTCGCAGCATGGCGTCGCGCTGGTCGAAGACCTTGGCGATATCGATCTCCTCTCACTGAAGGACGAATCCTTTGAAAAACGCCTGCCCTTATACCGCTCCGCGCTTGAGCAAATCGACCGCCTCTTTTACTCAAAGCCACCCAAAGATCTCGACCTCATGCCATCCTTCGATGCCGGTCTTTATCGCTGGGAGCAAACATACTTTTTTGATCATTTCATCGAGGACTTTCTCAAACTCAGCCCTGTCCCGCTGGAAAACGATCAAGCGTTTATCCAAATGGCCGAAGGCCTTGGCTCATCCCACAAGCACCTTGTCCACCGCGACTTCCAATCGCAGAATCTCCACGTAAAGGATGGGCGGATCTACATGATCGACTTCCAGGGTCTCCGCCGGGGGCGCCAGGAATACGATCTCGCCTCGCTCATTTTCGACCCGTATCTCAACCATTCCCCCGAAGAACGCGAAGCCCTGCTTGATCTCTGGGAAGAGATTTCCGACGAGCGACCCGAAACCTCACTTTTTCACCAATGCGCCGCCCAACGTCTGATGCAGGCCCTCGGTGCATACGGTAACATCGTCGAAAATAAAGGCGACGACTGGTATCGCCAGCACATTCCCAGCGCGGTCAAACTTCTCCAACATGTCATCAAGGGAACCGCTATTGATCGGCCGCTTGGTGCTATCCTCAACAATTACCTCGCAAGTCTGTAAGCAGACTGTCCGCGGATGATTTTCTAACTACCGATTTCAATTCCAAGCCCCCTTCTCCGCTCCTAGGCTTTGCCTGTGCCCCGAAACCCGGATAACCAACGTTGGCATACCGATGGGAAATTTTTCCGCCGGGGCGACAAACGCATTTGGATGCGGGCGGTCACTTATGGACCTTTTCCACCCGGCAAAACTCCGATATGCGCCACTGAATTCCGAAAAGTCCGCGATGCGGGATTCGATACCCTGAGAGTATTCGATTTGCCGGATAGAGGATTTTTAGATGCGGCGAATCATGCCGGGTTACAGGTTTTTGCCGGACTGGACTGGCGCTATCTGGAAGACTTCATCTCCAAGCCAGCTCTGTTCTCTGCAGCCCGCATCAAGCTTTCGAACTGGCTGAAATCCCAGGCTAATCATCCCGCTCTCTCCGGCGTATATGTCGGCAACGAAATCCCTGCGGAAATGGTGAGATGGATGTCACCCGTTGCCGTCCGAAATGCCCTTGAAGAATTGATCGATATGGGTCGTGGCATCGCGCCTCATCTGCTTTTCGCCTACGCAAATTACCCGTCCACCGAGTATCTCGAACCCGCGAACGCGGATTTCAGCGCTTTCAATATCTATTTGGAAGAGCCCTCTGCTTTTGCAGAGTATCTCAGGCGTCTGCATAACATCGCCGGTGACCGTGCACTGGTTGTTTCCGAGTTTGGAATGGATTCAGCACGAAATACCGTCACCACCCAAGCTGATGTCCTGCGTTGGGGAATGGATATTTCCTTCCGCGAGGAAACGGCGGGCATCACCGTTTATTCATGGAGCGATCTATGGGAGAACAATGGCGTTGAAATCCTTGATTGGGATTTCGGCATCACCGACCGGAAGGGAAATCCGAAGTCCGCCTATGATGTTTGTAGTAATTGGAAACCGGAGGACACGGAAGTCGAAATTTCATGCGCCGATCCCATCACCATCATTATCTGCACCCGGAATGGTAGGAACCGGATTGGCAGATGTCTGAAATCCATTGAAAACCTGAACAACGGCCCTTACGAAATTCTCGTCGTCGATGATGGCTCCCATGACGGCACTTCCGGATATATTTCCGAGAACTTCCCGAATATCCGGACCATCACGATTCCCTGGTCAGGCCTCAGCAACGCCCGCAATATCGGTGCTGCTGCTGCGAATGGAGAAATATTCGCCTTCACTGATGACGATTGCGAACCGGATCAGGACTGGCTGTTACGATTGCGCAAAGCTTTTCAGGACCCCGCTATCGCTGCCGCTGGTGGGCCCAATTTACCTCCTGCCGCCAAAACATGGGAAGAATCGGTCATTCGCGCTTCCCCGGGAGCGCCCAGCCATGTCCTTTTGGACGACTCCCGCGCCGAACACCTTCCCGGTTGCAACATTGCCGTCCGGAGGCTGGCATTCGAATCCGTTGGCGGGTTCGATCCCTCCTTCAGGACCGCAGGCGACGATGTCGATTTCTGCTGGCGTCTCAGCGATGCGGGTTACCATCTCGGTTTTGTTCCCGGTGCCTTTGTTTGGCACCGGCGCCGACCCTCTGTCGGCACCTTTCTCAAGCAGCAGATCGGTTATGGGAAAGCGGAAAAACTTCTTCTCGCCAAACATCCGGGCCGCTTTTCCAAGTCAGGCGAAGCCCGTTGGAACGGTTTTGTATATGGCGGGGGCCCGGTGCGCGCCGGATGTGACTCCATCATCTATCAAGGACGAATGGGCCGGGCCGGTTACCAATCCATCGTCAACCGGATCCTGCCATTGCGCCCGATCGATTCTGCTTTCCGCAACCCCTTTTCGGATTTTGTTCTGAGCGTCGTCGGAATTCTTCAGCCTGCGCTGAGACGCTGGGCTAGAAACCGAAGCTTCAAATTCCCTCTTCCGGAACTTTACAATCAAAACCACCAGCCTCCCGATAACGAATTCCAAATCGAAGGAACCAATGGCGAGGATCGCGAGCATTACCTTGAGCTGCTCCTTGGGAGAGGATGGCAACCCGGCGGCAGCACCGATCCATGGGATCTTTATTTCGATGATACACGCGTCCTCATAGCCACTGAAAAGTCAGGTCCTTTTCGCAACAACAATCTTTTCCGTGTCTGGGGCAGTACTACCAGTTTGCAAGAGGCACTTGCCCCGGCCTTGATCCGTCCCTGAATTGGTCTCGATTTAAAATGTCCCTTCTAACCAAAGACTACGATTACCAATTACCCGGGGAACTCATTGCTTCGCGTCCTCTTGATGATCGCTCTTCCTCGCGGATGCTGGTGATCCATCGTAAAACAGGTGAAATCGAACACAAAATGTTCGGGGATTTTGAAAACTACATGACGCCTGAGGATATCCTTATCCTCAACGACACCAAGGTCATTCCGGCCCGTTTGTTTTCGGATGATGGACGGATCGAGCTGCTCTGTCTCGATCAATCCACCCCGATTCTCTGGCGCTGCCTGGCCAAACCGGGCAAACGCCTCAGGTTTGGAAAATCGATATGCATCGGCGGGATTACGGGAGTTGTAGTAGAAGTTTTTGACAACGGCGACCGCCTCATTGAGTGGGAAAGCACTCTCGATATCCACAAGCATGGCCACCTGGCCCTACCCCACTACATGGGTCGTGAGGATGAGGAAACCGACCGGGATCGATACCAAACCGTTTTCGCCAAAGAAGACGGGGCCATTGCCGCACCGACCGCCGGCCTTCATTTTACAACCGGGATGTTACAACGCATATGCCACGATTTTATCACCCTGCATGTCGGGGTGGGGACTTTTCGACCGGTTAGCGCTGATCACATTCAAAATCATGTCATGCACTCTGAAAAATTCGCGATCCGTGAGCAAGCAGCACGGCGGATCAAACATGCCGGTCGCGTTATCGCGGTAGGGACCACCGTGGCCAGGGTTTTGGAATCAATCGCCGGGGATCAACAACGCATTGAAAACCCCTGCTCACAAACAGGAGAAACCAACATCTTCATCCATCCCCCTTATAAGTTCAAAGCCGTCGATACCCTTTTCACCAACTTTCACCTCCCCCAATCCACCCTCATCATGCTTGTATCCGCGTTCGCCGGCCGGGAACTCGTTTTGGAGGCATACCGACAAGCCATCGCCAGGAAATACCGTTTCTATTCCTACGGCGATTGCATGCTGGTTCTCTGATATCTTCAGCAACTGAAATATCCTATAATTCGCTTATGAAAATCATCTCTTGGAACGTCAATGGAATGCGCGCGGTTCTCAACAAAGGGATGGCGGACTTTTTATCAACCGAGAATCCGGACATCCTTTGTCTACAGGAAATTAAAGCCCGCGAAGATCAGGTCGTGCTTCCAGCCGCCTTTGACGCATACCAATCTTTTTGGAACTCCGCTTTAAAACCCGGGGATTCCGGAACCGCCATTTTTACCAAACAAGCC
>JACMMB010000143.1 GCA_014379305.1 Akkermansiaceae bacterium | reverse complement strand
CGGAGAAATTGATGGATGTGTCGCTAGCGCAATATATCGCCCCGGGCGGCCATGCGGCGCCGGAGGCGTATCAGGAAGTTGCAAGACATCTGCTAGCTTGGTCGGATGCTTTTCTGTTCGCATGGAATGGCCAGCCGCCGCAAGGCGTGGGTGGCACCGGGGAAACGGTGATGGATGCCTGCGAGATGGGCATTCCCTCACGAGTGATCAATGCGGAAAATCTGGAGCCGCGATGGAGCGTCCCCCACGAAATGGGCAGCAAGGCAAGGCATGGCTTCGAAACCCGCCGGGAGCTTTTGGAGCATCTCGACCAACGATTTTACGGATAAAATCAACCGGCGTTCAAATGCTCATCGCCTGGAAGCCGCCATCAACGATCATTTCCATGCCGGTGATGAATGAACCGGCTCTGGCGGAAGCGAGGAGGAGGGTCGCGCCGATGAGCTCATCGGCGTTGCCAAAACGAGACGATGGGGTGTGGCGGAGGATGTCAAGGACGCGGGATTCATCGAGCACCTTGCTGTTCTGCTCGGCTGGGAAAAATCCGGGCACGAGTGTGTTGACGCGTATGTCCTTGTCCGCCCATTCGCGGGCGAGATTGCGGGTAAGGTTGTGTACCGCCGCCTTTGAAGCGGAATAGGTGAAGACACGGGAAAGGGGATGGAGTCCGGATATGGAGCCGAGATTGATGATGGATGCCGGACGCATTTCATCGACGAAATACTGACCGAAGACCTGGCATGCGCGGAAAATGGCAGTCAGGTTGGTATCGATGATTTTCGCATATTCGTCTTCGGAAATTTCGAGGAACGGCGTGGCAGAGTTGGTACCTGCGCCATTGATGAGAATGTCCACGCCTTTGGATTTTTCCAACACGGTATCAAGCATGTCATGGAGCGATTTGCGCGAGGTCACATCGACGGGCACGAAATATCCCGAGCCGCCATGCGATTCGATTTCGGCAAGACGCTTCTCCGCTTTTTCGGGGATCCGGCCGCCGAGAACTACTTCCGCCCCGGCACGGGCGAGACCGACGGCCATGGTGCCGCAAAGCTCGCCTGTTCCGCCGATTACGACCGCTGTTTTGCCACTGAGATCGAACAAGTCCTTTAAAAAAGCATTGGTCTGCATGGGCAGATGCTTCCCCATGGTTTGATGCATTGCCAGAGGAATCCTCAACTACCCTGATGACTCAAATCACCTTCTCAACTCCGCATAACCCGGCTTGATCTTTCCAAAGATCAGAGCGAGTCGCTTTTCAAACGGCGCGAAGGCACTTTTGATCGCGTTCAGGTTCAGCTTCTCGAGGTCAGCCAGCGAGAGATCGAAGAGTTCTGTGGCGAGGATCGTCTCTTTAGTCATCGTCGTGTCGCTCATCAGTCTGTCGTCGGTATTGAGACATACGCGGAAACCGTTTCTGAAAAACAACCCGAACGGATGCTCTTCCAGCTGTTTGCAGGCACCCGTATGGAGATTTGAGTAAAGGCACATTTCAAGCGGCACCCGCCGATCCAGGACGTATTGGGCCAGACTACCAAGTCGCAGCGAGCCGTCACTCTGGATTTCCATGTCATCCCGCAGCCGCGTTGCGTGTCCGAGGCGATGCGCTCCGCAATATTGCAACGCCTGCCAAATCGATCCCACGCCAAAGGCCTCGCCCGCATGGATGGTGATGTAGAAATTCGCGCGCTCGATCGCTTGAAACGCATCGACATGCTTCTTGGGAGGAAACCCGGATTCGCCCCCGGCCAAGTCAAAACCCACCACGCCGGCATCACGCCATCGGATTGCCAGTTCCGCCGCCTCGACGGATGAGTTCAGATGCCTCATGGCGCAAATAATCAATCCCCACTCAACCCCGAAAGCCTTTTCGCCTCTGCGCAATCCGCTCAACACCGCGTTTACAACCTCGTCCTGCGTGAGTCCGGCATTGATATGCAGAAGCGGCGCAAATCGAACCTCGGCATAGACCACGCCGTCCTCATGCATGTCCTCAAGAAACTCAAACGCCACACGCTCAAGCGCGTCCTTGGTTTGCATCACTCCACAGGTGTGCTCAAAGCCTTCGAGATATTCCGGCAGATTTCCTTTCTGGGCACCCCGATGAAACCACGTGCCAAGCTCAGCGGCGTCTTGCGTCGGCAAACCCCGGTAGCATGATTCTTTTGCAAGCTCAATCACCGTTGCCGGTCGCAATCCGCCGTCCAGATGTTCGTGCAACAGGACTTTCGGCAATTTTTTAAAATCCAAGGCCTTTACCAGTTCCTTTCCTTTCAGCATGGTCAAATCCACTTTATTCATTGGCAGGCAACATATCAGACGCCTGGTATCGGAAAAAGCATAAGGAGCGGATTCAATCGGGCTTGAAAAATCGACCGCATCCCGTTCCAACGCAGGATTCTCCTTGACGCCTCTCCCGCTGAAGCCTAAATCCGCCGTCCGTTTAACAAACTACTCCTTTCAATCATGGCCAACGCACAAGTCATTCTCAAAGAAAAAATCGAAGGCCTCGGCGCTGAAGCCGATGTGGTGAAAGTCCGCGCTGGTTACGCCCGCAACTTCCTTATCCCGCAGGGCAAGGCTTACGAAGCCTCGAAATCCAACCTCCGCCACGTCGAGGCACTCAAGACCGAGCGCGCCCGCCGTGAAGGCGAGGAGCTGATTGTCGCCCAGGAACTCGCTACGAAAATTTCCAAGCTCAAGCCGAAGTTCGTCCTTTCCACGGGCCAAGGCGGGAAGGCATTCGGTTCCGTCACCAGCATCGATATCCACAAGGAACTCGAAGCCGCTGGGATCGAAATCGACCGCCACAGCATCCAACTCGACAAGCCGATCAAAAAATCCGGCAAGACCGAGGTCGAGATCAAGCTCAACGCCCAGGTTACCGCGACTCTTACCATCTCTGTCGATGCCGGCGATGTGACCGAAGAAGTCTGATCCATCAGAATTTTATAAGCCGGTCCCGCCAAGTGCTGGATCGGCTTTTTTTGTTTAAAATGCTACGGCGGAAGTAGCAAAAAAACTTGCCCTCCCATCAGGCACCCGCAAGCCTCCCGCCATGCGCATCCTGATCACCGGCGGAGCCGGATTCCTTGGCTCCCACCTCTGCGAACGTCTCCTCAATGAAGGCAACGAAGTCATCTGTCTCGATAACTTCTTCACCGGTCGTAAACGCAACATCGCCCACCTGCTGAAGAATCCCTATTTCGAGCTCGTCCGCCATGATGTGACCGAGCCTTTCAAATACGAGGTCGATCAAATTTACAATCTCGCCTGCCCCGCCTCTCCGCCGCATTATCAGCACAACCCGATCAAAACAATCAAAACCTCGGTCCTCGGTGCGATCCATTGCCTGGGCCTCGCCAAACGCACCGGTGCCCGCGTATTTCAAGCCTCGACCTCGGAGGTTTACGGCGATCCGGAAATTCATCCACAGCCCGAATCCTACAAAGGCTCCGTCAACCCGATCGGTATTCGCGCCTGCTACGATGAAGGAAAGCGGTGCGCTGAAACGCTCTTTTTTGACTACCACCGTCAAAACGGCGTCGATATCCGGGTCGTCCGCATCTTCAACACCTACGGACCGAGAATGCTACCCGATGACGGCAGGGTGGTCTCCAATTTCATCGTCCAAGCCCTTCGCGGTGAGGATCTGACGGTATATGGCGATGGCCTCCAGACCCGCTCCTTCTGCTACGCCGATGACCTCATCGAAGGCTTTATCCGGCTCATGAATCACCCCTCGCTTCTCGGTCCCGTCAACATCGGCAACCCCGGTGAATTCACCATGCTTGAACTCGCCGAACTCGTGTTGAAAAAAGTCGGCGGCAAATCCAAAATCACGCATTTTCCACTTCCCGGCGATGACCCGAAACAACGCCGCCCCGACATCACTCTCGCCCAGACCGAGTTGGGATGGAATCCCACCATCCCTCTTGAGGCAGGCCTTGATCCGACGATCGACTACTTCCGCAAGCTTCTGAACGAGGCTTGAGACTTCCGGGATAGTGGGTTCGCATTTCCTTTCTTGATTCCATTTTCCTGTGGAGTTCCAAATTATTTAAGGTAATTTGGGAGCCTATGAAAACCCTGATTAGTCTTATCGTTATCGCGTTAACCTGTCATTCGGCTCTCGCTCAGTCCAGCAAAGAGGCGGAAGGTTATTATCTCACTGGAATGGCTGCGGAGAAAGCGGGCGATCCGGCTGCCGCGCTGGAAGCCTACAATCTCGTCCTCAAGCTCAATCCCAATCACGCCAATGCCCAATACCGGCTTGGCCAGGTTCGCATCAATGCCAAGACGATCCGCGCATCCGCCACCGAGACAAAAATCGGCGATGTCATGATCCCTGTTTACCAGCTTGAAGACGCCACCCTCGCTGAAGCCATTGCAGCTCTAAGTATCGCAATGGAAAAGGTTACGGCTGGGAAAATCGCCCCCAATTTCGTTATCGAGGATCCGAAAAACAAACTGACCGACAGCCGCGTTTCCATGCAGCTCAAAAACGTTCCCGTCAAAGCAGTGCTCAATTATATCCTTACCCAGACCAACGCGCGGGCCCGCTATGACGAACATGCCGTGGTAATCATGGCCCGCTAAAGCTCATCTCTGGACTAAAGATGATCTTCACGCATCATATCCGCCATGCGTGAGGAGCTTTTATCAAACCCGGTATTTTCCATGGCTGTCGCCCAGTTCGACCGGGTCGCTGATTTTCTGGAACTTGAGCCGGGTATCCGCGAGCGCTGCAAGTGGCCCAAGCGCATCATCACCGTTACGGTTCCGATCAGGCGTGATGATGGTCATACCGAGGTGTTTTTCGGCCACCGGGTCCAGCACCACCTGACGCGTGGACCCGTGAAGGGAGGTCTGCGCTATCACCCGTCTGTTGAGGTTGGGGAAGTCGCCGCACTCGCCATGTGGATGAATTGGAAATGCGCCCTTATGGATCTCCCTTACGGCGGCGGTAAAGGCGGCATTGCCTGTGATCCGGGCAAAATGTCCATCGGCGAACTGGAGCGAATCACCCGCCGATATACCATGGAAATGATCCCGTTTATCGGGCCCGAAATTGATGTCATGGCCCCTGACATGGGCACCAACGAGCAGACCATGGCTTGGATTACCGATACCTACTCGACCCATCATGGCCACCTGGTGCCGTCCATTGTCACCGGGAAACCCCTCACCCTTCAGGGCTCCGCCGGCCGCACCCAAGCCACTGGCCACGGTGTTGCTTTCCTAGCCTCCGGGGCTCTTGTCAAACTTGGAATCGAAAGCAAGGACGCCACCGCCATCGTTCAGGGATTCGGTAACGTCGGCATGTATGCGGCGGCCACTCTCTCCTCTTATGGCGTCAAAATCATCGGCATATCAGATGTCAGCGGCGCTCTCTGGAATTCCGACGGAATCGATATTAAGAAACTGCGTTCCTTCGCTGAAAAGCACCGAACGATTGAGGGGTTTTCCGGAGCCGCTGCAATCGATCCCGCTGAAATGCTGATCCGCGAATGCGACATCCTTGCCCCTTGCGCTGTCGGTCATGTGATCACGGGCACAAACGCGGCCAGCATCAAATGCAAAATCCTCGCCGAGGGTGCCAACGGTCCGACAACCCCCGAAGCCGATCTTATCATCGAGCAGCGCGATGACATTTTTGTCATTCCTGACATCCTTTGCAACGCCGGTGGCGTCACCGTTTCTTACTTCGAGTGGGTGCAGAATCTACAACGTTTCCAATGGACCGAGCGCGAGGTCATTACCAAGTTGGAAACAAAACTCCATACCGCCTTTGAGCAAGTCGTGGGCTTTGCCAAGCGCAACAAGATCCCCCACCGGATGGCAGCCCAAGCGATAGCTATCAAAACCGTAGCCGATGCGAAAACGGCCAGCGGACTATTCCCATGAACCGGTTGAAAATCCGAAGATGGGTGTTTGACAGAGCGAAATCCAACCGTCTTACTGTCCTCCCTAGCGAAAAAACCACAGCGCATGAGTGATAACGAAAACGAAATCCCGTCCAAGCAGACTTCCAGTGTGCCCTTGAAAAAAGAAACCGTCCGCGTGACGCTGAAAGCCGCCGATGCGCCGCCTGCAGTGCCGTCCGCTATTCTTCCTGTTTCTCCTCCGACAGCTCCGGTAAGATCACCCGATCTACCTTACTCGACTCCCGCACCGGTGCTTCCTCCAACGGTAAAAGCACCGACAGCCACTCTTCCACCATCGGGCGCGCCCACCGTTCCCAGATCACCGGCTCCCGCTCCCACCATTCCGCTCCGTACCGCAGGTCCTCCGTCCGTAAGCGGTCCCCCGACTGTCAGGCTGGCAACATCCACCCCTCCTCCCGGTGGCGCTCCAACCATATCATTGAGACCGGCGAATGCCCCGCTTTCCGGCGGCGCTCCTACGGTATCCCTGCCAAAAGCGACAGTTGCACTTAATCCGCCAACCAAGCCCCTCAGCTCCGCTTCCGCCGCGGCCACTCAACGCCCCACTCTTTCCGCAATGGAAGACAGCGAGAACGAGAGCGGCGGCGATACCATCTCGAAAGTATTTGCCGCTGTTGGCCTCGTTGCCGCACTCGTGGTGCTCGGTCTGCAATTGAAAGTGGCAAATATCTGGATTGGTGCCGAAGATAACGAGCGCGCCGGTGATTGGTCACTCCTGCTTGAATAATAAAACCTGAAAAATCCTTGGTAATGGTAATTGGAATCATCAATATTTTACTGGCACTCGGCGTTCTATATCTCGCCTATGCGGGTTCAAGCCTGCCGCAGTAAGGCTTCATCGGGACTGTCTCCCGCGCCCGCTTTGCTCAACGGTTATTTCGCGTCCTACCCTTGACGGATGCCTTTGCGCGTTTCAGATTGCCGTCATGGCCAACAACGTAACCGAAGCAAATTTTCAGTCCGAAGTCATCGATTCCGATCAACCCGTCCTCGTTGATTTTTGGGCTGAATGGTGTGGTCCCTGCAAGATGATTGGTCCGATCCTTGATCAACT
>JACMMB010000142.1 GCA_014379305.1 Akkermansiaceae bacterium | reverse complement strand
GCGTTCATGTTCGCGGGCCTTGGCGGCGCGTTTGGCCTGTTGGTGAAAAAACTCCTGAGCGCGGAAGGGCTTTTCGCCTTTTTTAGGGGCCAAAGGCTTGGAACTGCCGTCCGGGAGGATGTGGTAGGCGTTTTGATTATCCTGAAAGTAGGTTTCGAGGATTTTAACGAGCCGGCGTTTGATGGATTTATCCTCAATGGGGATCATGAGCTCGACGCGCTTTTCAAGGTTCCGGGTCATCCAATCCGCCGAAGAGATGAAGACCTGCGGGTCGCCGCCTTGGTGGAAATAGATGAGGCGTGCGTGCTCAAGGTAACGGTCGATGATGGAGACGACTTCAATGTTTTTCGAGAATTCCGGGTTGCCGGGAATGAGACAGCAGATGCCGCGGACGTTGAGGCGGATTTGCACGCCGGCTTGGGAGGCGGTGTAGAGCGCGGATATGATTTCCGGATCCTGGAGGGAGTTGATTTTCCCGACGATGCGGGCGGGGACGCCTTGCTTCGCGCGCTCGGTTTCGCCCGCGATGAGATCAAGCAGGCTTGGCTTCAGAGCCGAAGGGGCGGGGATCAGGCGCTGGAAGCGGAGGAGTTTCGAGCGGCCGGTGACAGCGTTGAAAAGGAGTGAGGCGTCGTTGCCGTATTCGGCTTTGCAGGTGAGGTAGGAAAGGTCGGTGTAGAGGCGGGAGGTGGTTTCGTTATAATTGCCGGTTGCAAGGTGGACGTAGCGGCGGATGTGGCCGGACTCGCGGCGGAGAATGAGGCAGATTTTGGCATGGGTCTTGAGGTTTTTGACGCCATAAACAATCTGGGCACCGGCGCGCTGGAGTTCATCGGCGCGGGTGAGGTTGCGGGCTTCGTCGAAGCGGGCTTTGAGCTCTACAAGGACAGTGACGTGCTTGCCGTTTTCCGCAGCGTTGATGAGTGCGTCGATGATGCGGGATTGGCGGGCGGTGCGGTAGAGGATTTGCTTGATCGCGATGACATCGGGATCGACAGCGGCTTCCTCAATGAGGCGGATGACCGGATCGAAGGATTCATAGGGGTGGAAGAGGAGGAGATCGCTCGCGGCGATGGTCTCGAACATGGAAGCGCCGGGAGTGATTGCGGGGGAGTTCTGGGCCGGCCAGTCCTCATCGCGGAGGTGGTCGAAATCCGGGAGGAAGGCGAGATCCATGAAAGAGGCGAGGCCGAGCGGGCCGGCGTGGCGGTAAATTTCCTGCGAGGTGGAGGCGGTGACTGTCTGGATCATGCGGGATAAATCGCGCGGGGCTTCCGCACGCATCTCCAGGCGGACGGTATCTGCAAAACGACGGGCGGTGAGAACGTCTTCCATTTCATCGGCGAGGTCGATGGCCTCTTCTTCCTGCACGGCAATATCGCCGTTTCTGGTGACCCGGAACGCGGTGGTGGCGGTAATGGTTTCGCCTGGAAAAAGCCGCCCGGCGTGGGTTGCGACGAGGTCTTCGATGAGGATGAAAGCCTGGGTTTCGTCATCGGTAGTGACGGCGATCCGACGGGGGAGATTCTCATGCACGGGGATGAGAACGTGGCGGGTGGTTTGGTCCGTGGGATCGTGGAGGCGGCAGGCAAGGACAATGTGCAAGGCGGGAACGGTGGGTGGAGGCGAGTTGGGATCGACGGCGAGAGGAGTCAGCAGCGGGGATATATTATCTTCAAAAGTGATGGCCGTCTGGGCGCGTTGGGAATCCGAGAGCTGTGCGGCGGAAAGGAGGACGATGCCTTTCTGTGCGAGCTGGGGGATGAGGGTTTGGTTGAGCAGATGGTATTGGTCCTCATTCATTTTCAAAACCCGCTCGCGGATAGCGGCGAGATTCCGGGTGGGCGTGTAGCCGGAGTTGTCGCGGGTTTTGCGGCCACTGCGGCGAAGCAGCATGAGAGAGCCGACGCGGACTTGGAAAAATTCGTCGAGATTGGATGCGGAGATGGCGAGGAATTTCACGCGCTCAAGGAGCGGAAGTTTTTCCCGGAGGGCCTGGTCAAGGACCCGTTGGTTGAATTCCAGCCAGGAAAGTTCGCGGTTAGTGTAGGCGGTCATGGGGAAGCGATTGGATTTTCAGGAGCTGGATGTCAGTTTTCTTCTTCGATGACCACGGTGAGTCCGAAGACCTGCTCGAAGAGGTCGGCCTTGGAAGCCATGGCGAGGCGTTCGATAGCGGCGTCTTCGACACCGGGGAGACGGATGCGGAGCTTGTCCGGGGTGCGGGTGATTTCGATTTTGGAAACCCGCTGGGCGTGGGTGCGCTCGAGGGCATCGGCGACGCGGAGAATGGCGGCGAGTTTTGATACGCGGATGCGGTCCTCGGTTGTCAAAGTAGCGTATGCTGAGTGATCGAGACGGGGCCCCGAGTGGCGGTGATATCGGGAGACCAAGGCCACGATGGTGACGTCAACGCGGTCGAGTCCGAAGATTTCCGAGTTCAGGATGATGTATTCGGAATGCTTGTGATGGGCGCGGGAGCTGACGTAGGTTCCGACTTCGTGGAGAATGGCGGCGACCTGGAGCAGGAGGGCATCGTGCTCGGTAAGCTGATGGAGGTCCTGGAGATTGGTGAGAAAATGTTTGCAGAGTTTCCCGACATGTTCGCCGTGGCCTGCGTCTGATTGGTATCGGGCGGCAAGGATGCGGGCGGAGCGCAGGACTTCGGTGGCAAAGGAGCCGGAAAGTTCCCGGGAGGCCAAAAGATCGTAGAGGAGGCCTTGTTCGTATTCGCTGGTCGGGATGTGGACTTCCTTGAGGGCGAGGATTTCGGAAATGGCGAGGTTGATCTCCAGTGCCGGGAGCAGGGCCTCGGCGGTCTGGTAGTCGAGCTGGAAGCGTTTGACGGCTTCGAGGTCGGTAAGGGCCGCGGTTTCCGAGGTGAATTGGCGGAGGGTTTTGAGAGTGCAGGCTTCGTTGTTTTTAGTGACGAAAGAGGCGACGGATTGGATTTCGTAGCCGATGAGAACGAGGCCATCGATGGATACGTCCGAAAAATCGAAGCGCAGCTGGGCGAGATTTCCCGAGGCATGCTCGCGGATAACCCGCAGCAGGGACGGACCCTCGGCATGGGAGGCCTCAACGGCTTCGCGGGTACGGTGGGTACCCAGGCGATAACTGGTATAGCGGCTGATCAGGCCTTTCTGGAAGAGCAGGGCGCGGGTGTTGCCGGGGCCGACGTGGACGACGAGGGTGGTCCGAAGGCTCATGGCGGGCAGGTGCTGGATACGGCGGCGGGTCTTCAAGTAAATGAGTCGCGTCATTTCCCCATCGTCGATCATGGAAATGGGGAGTCCGCAGGCGATCCGGATGCGATTGAGGACGCGCTCGTGGTTGGTGGCTTCGTGGAGGACGTTGGTGGCGACGGCGCGGGTGAAGTTATGCGGGTCGAGACCCAGCTCGGCGAGGGTCTGTTGGTAGCCGCGGATGATGGTGACGATGCGTTCGGTGGTGGCATTGGAGACGACTGTGCTGCCAAAAACATCGCGGGCGAGAGGTGCGGGTTGCTCGAGGAAGTCGATGGGCTTGAGCGAACCGTTCTCCTCCCGCTCTGCGATGATCATGGAGACGGAGCTGGCTCCTATATGGAGGGCGGTGACAAGGGTGGTGGTGTTGACAGGGGGGAGGGGTTTATTTTTCCGGGCAAGCACCATGCGTGAATGACAGCGTCAGGAACGGCTTTTTACAATGCGGAATATATGACCGGCAATCCGTCATGGAGCCGGAAAGTGAGACGGGGCTTGTCATGGGAAGGTGGAGCGGGGATAAAGTGGCTATGCCTGTAAGTGGAGCTTTGGAGAAATATTTGATCAAGCCCGGGACGAAGGTGGATTTGCGGAAAATCGATTCGAGTGAACGGGAGCTGTTTGAAGAGGGGAACAAGGAAGATAGTTTCGAGGCTTTCGACAGGTTGCAAGGGGAGCTCCAATATTTGCAGAAGGTGCTGTATGCCCAGAACAAGCATCGGGTGTTGGTGGTGATGCAGGCAATGGATACGGGGGGAAAAGACGGGTGCATCAAGCATGTTTTCTCAAGGATTGACCCGCAGGGAATGCACGTGCGTTCGTTTAAGAGACCGACAGAGGAGGAGCTGGCGCATGACTTTTTGTGGCGGGTCCACTCGAAGGTTCCCGAGAACGGGCAGATGGTGATTTTCAATCGCAGCCATTACGAGGATATCATCGCCGTGAAGGTGAAGAAAATTTACGCGGATAGGATTTGGAGACAGCGCTACCGGCATATCGTGGAGTTCGAGCGGATGCTGGCTGAGGAGGGGACGACGATCGTGAAAATTTATCTGCACATTTCAAAGGAGGAGCAGAAAGAGCGCTTGGAGTCGCGCTTGGTAAACCTGGACAAACACTGGAAGTTCAATCCGGAGGATTTGAAGGATAGGGCGTTGTGGGACGATTTTATGGAGACCTACGAAGATGTTTTGACCCAAACAAGCACGGAATATGCACCGTGGTATGTCGTGCCGGCGAACCGGAAATGGTATCGCAACCTTTGCGTGGCACGCATCATGGTGGATACTCTCAAAGGTCTCAAAATGACCTTTCCGCCAATCGACTGGGATCCAACCAAGATCGTGGTGGGAGACTGATCCCGCCAATAAAAAACCCGGTGGGGGTTAACCCACCGGGTGAACAAACAGATATGCCCAGTAAAAATTTAACGGCGGCGGCGAAGCAGGCCAAGGCCTGCCAGTCCGACGAGAAGAGCGGATGATGGCTCTGGAATGGCAGAGAATGATGTCAAGGGGCGAGCCAGGACACCTGCCGGGGTCGCCAAGCCAGTGGCGAGATTCACAGTGTAAAATAATGAATCGCTTGAAGCGTAGGCAATTCCTTCCGTACTAATATCAAATCCGAATTCCGTCCCTAGAACAATCCCGGTAGCGCCTACGACCGCGAGTGTGTTAAATTGAGGGGGGCCGCTGTGCGAGTTCAGATTACCGTCGCTGGTGATGCTATACAGCGTGGTGGAACCCCCAGTGAATGGATTGGTATATGCGACATCAAGGAGGGTAACACCGTTTGGGACCAGGAACTGATTGTCCACAGTGACAGCATTTGTATCCATTCCGCCAGTAGTGAGGCGGTAGTTGTTTACTCCAGCCGCTACCACCCGAAAACGATCAGGCACTGGGTTGACATCGAATCCTGAAACCGTGCCAGTCAAAGCGGTCACCGGAGTATTGAGAAATGTGCTGGATCCGTTGGTGGTACTGATGGTGAAACTTTCTCCGGAGCCAGAAAGACCATAAAGTTTCTGGTTAGAGCCGCGAAAGTCAATTTCAACGATGCCACCGGCAGGTGAGCCGATGTCGGTAAAAACATTGGGTGCGGCGGAGTCAAAACTTACTAATACCCCTGCTGTATCAAGTCCGAAGATCAGGATCGCATGGGAGGAAACAGCACTGAAGCTGGTGACGATGGTGGTGATTAGGAGCGTGTTTAATTTCATATTTTTGCTAATTTCGAAGGCATACGCATTTTCGCGAGAAAAGTTATGAGTTCAAACGGCTGATATGCCAAAATTCATATACGGCTATATGATTTCCGGGATATGCCTTTTTCTTGAAGGATGTTTCAGGCACACATGGCTTTTACTTGAGCTGTGCGGCTATCGGAAGATGATCCATGACATGAAAGATATTACGGATGTTCAAAGCGGTCGGGCGCGTTTGCTGTCCTTCGACGGAGGAGGAATAAGGGGCCTGTTCGCACTCCAATATGCCAAGCGGATTGAATCTCTGCTGCGGACAAAAACCGGCAACCCGGAATTGGTTCTGGCGGATCATTTCCATTACATAGGCGGTACCAGCACCGGGGCGATTATCGCGGCGTTCCTCTCCTGGGGGCTGGCGACCGAGGAAATCGAAATACTATACCGTCAGAATGCCATTGCGATGTTTCAGAAGTCGGGATGGACCAAGCGTTACACCAGCCACAAATTCGTGGCAGCGGGCTTGACGGATTTTTTGCAAAATTTTTTCGTCGAGGAGGACGGATCGGCGGCGACTTTCGGGTCCGATCGGCTGAAAACCTTGCTTTTGATAGTTACTCGAAACGCATCCACGGGATCGCCCTGGCCGCTATCCAATAACCCTGACGCGAAGTACAACAATCCGGACTCGCCTGGAAATAATCTGCAGATTCCGCTGTGGCAGCTGGTGCGCGCAAGCACGGCCGCGCCGACGTTTTTCCCGCCTGAAATCCTGGAGGTGAAAGGAGAAGCTGGAGAGAAAATGGTGTTCGCGTTTGAGGACGGGGGAGTGACGCCTTTCAACAACCCGGCATATCTGATGAAGATCATGGCGACTTTGCCGGAATACAATCTGGGCTGGAAAACCGGTGCGGATCGGATGTCGATTGTCTCAATCGGAACAGGGGGGATGAAGCTTGGGCGCGGAAACAGATTTTTTCTCGATGTGTTGTCGCAGGCAAAAAATTTGCCCAGTTCACTGATCGGATCATTTCAACAATATCAGGATTTGCTGTGCCGTGTGCATGGGGAGTGTCGTTATGGACCGCCAATCGACGGTGAAATCGGCAGTTTGACCAGGCCTTCGGAAAATTCGCAGTATCTATATGCCCGCTACGACAAAATATTCTCCCCTGAGGATTTGAAGACCGCCGAGGCAGTGACCAAACAGGGCTTCACCCTGGATAATCTCGAGCTGATGGATTTTCTTTGTGAATGCGGCGCGGCGCACGCGGAACAGGTGGTGAAATTGGAGCATTTCGATGAGGTCTGATCGCAACTCTCAGCCAAAGCTGCTGGGCTTCGCCGGACATCGGCGGGTGGCAAATGAGGCGGGCTTGCGCCGTGTAATGCGTGAGGAACTGGTGATGATGAAAGAGCGGCTTGGCGATGGCCTGATCGCGATGTCCAGCGCGGCAGCGGGGGCGGATTTGATTTTTTTGCGAAGTTGTGTCGAACTCAGGGTCCCAATCATTGTCATCCTGCCTTTTCCAAGGGAAAGATTCGCAGAGGATTTTGAGGCGGTGGAGGAATGGGAGTTTGCGGAGAAATTGATGGATGTGTCGCTAGCGCAATATATCGCCCCGGGCGGCCATGCGGCGCCGGAGGCGTATCAGGTGGTTGCAGGACATCTGCTCGATTGGTCGGATGCCTTTCTGTTCGCTTGGAATGGCAAGCCGCCGCAAGGCGTGGGTGGCACCGAGGAAACGGTGATGGATGCCTGCGAGATGGGCATTCCCTCACGAGTGATCGATGCGGAAAATCTGGAGCCGCGATGGAGCATTCCCCACGAGATGGGCCGCAAGGCAAGGCATGGCTTCGAAACCCGCCGGGAGCTTTTGGAGCATCTCGACCAACGATTTTACGGATAAAATCAACCGGCGTTCAAATGCTCATCGC
>JACMMB010000141.1 GCA_014379305.1 Akkermansiaceae bacterium | reverse complement strand
TGACCAGCATCACGCCGACGCGGACGCCGGTGAAGCTGCCGGGGCCGATATCGGCAACAAACCCTTCGACCTCCGCGAGCGCGATTCCGAACGCCTGAAGAAAGCCCAAGACGACAGCGCTGCCGTTTTCCGATTCATTGCTGCTTCTCGCTCTCGGCGCCATCCCGCTGATCGTTTTGGAATTGGTGAAAGTCGTGAGGAACTGGTCACAACGAAAGTCTAAGCCATGAGTCTGTTGCCTTACGCTTTTGATCGCTGAGATCCGCGGCACAATCGTGGAGGACAGATGCTGCAAAGCAGCCGGCATCGCGGCGGCGATGGGCAAATGGGCGTAGCCGCCCCGCGCACGAGCGCTTCATGGTCGATGTCATTCCCGACCGTTCTCGGTCGCGGCTACACGGTGGAGCGGTCGGCATCGCTGACACCGTTTAGCTGGACTTAGGTCGGGACCATCGCGGGGGACGGCGCGGAGCAGTTTTTCGCCGAGCCGAATGCGCCGGGGGTATCTCAGTTCTACCGACTCCGCGTGACTCGCTGACCTCGGCACGCGCCGGTCAGATCTGAAGAAATGCGCGGTTTTTTCAACGATATGCGTGGAACCAAAAATGTTTCCGCGGCTAGCTTCTTAGCAAGGGTGCCGCTTGATCTGTCATGCCAACCGCCGGATACCTGAACGACCTGCCAAAAGAAACTAATGAAAACATATACCAAAACCGCCGCCGCCCTGAGTCTCCTCGCCTTCGGCCTCCTGGCATCATGCTCGGATATGCAATCTTCGGGCAGTCACGAAATGGGCCCTCCCGGAAAGTCGCGTTCCATGTCCGATGAATCAATGCCAAACAAGGCCAACTAAGCTGGTTCAGAGCGCCTGTGCACAAATAGAAAGCCAGGCGGTCGGACCCTCGAAACCAACAAATAATAGGAAACAACGAATGAAAACATTAGCGAATATCATCGCCGTCACTATGGCGCTAGGCTTGGCCACAAGCGTCTCAGCGCAGCGTGCGGAACAGTCAGGGATCGCCAACAAAACCTTCCAAAAAGCCGATTCCGCGGAATCGATTAAGGCAATGAAGAAGGGCGATCGATACGCCGTCGTTTGCAGAGAGTGTGATTCTGTCACAGTCAAAGAAGTCGATGACGAGAAGGACGTTGAAGCCATGTGTCACGACGGAGGTTCGATGCACTGCCCGTCCTGCAAAAAGAAATACACCGTCAAAGCCGTCGGAAATCGGGCCGGCGCCACCCCGGCGATTACCAAGGTCACGATCGTCAATGCGGAAGGCAAGGAATGCATGTTCGTCGTGCCTCTCAAGGGATGAATGTTGGATGCTTTGAAAAGTTCGGCGGCGGGATCGTTTTCCCCCGCCGTATTTTTTTGCGAAGTCCGAGCCCGCCACGGTAGTAACCCGCAGCCACTCGAAACCCTTGAAACTTCCGGAAATTTCTGACTTCAGCTGCGCACCCGGTCGATGGATCACCCGGGCAAGCGGCATATCAGCGGCTTTCCGCGACTCGCGGGCGGTCGCGTGTATTGGGTCAGCCCCCCCGAGGATGTTTGGCCCGGCCGTTGCCGATGTCAGGCGTTCGTAAGGCCATCGCGATATTCCCGCGGGCATTGTCCACTGACCTGCTTGAAGCCGCGGTTGAATTGGGACAGGGATTGGAAGCCCACGTCGAACGCGATCTCGCTGATTCTCAGATTCGGGTTTTGCAGCAGGGTGCAGGCTTTCTCAACCCGGGTTCGCGTGACGTATTCAACGAAGTTCATCCCGGTGGCTTCCACGAATTTCCCGCTGAAATAATTGGCGCTCATGTTCGCAATGCGGGACACCGCCGCCAGCGACATGTCGTCTCCGCAATGGTCGGTGATAAAGGTGCGGGCCTTGGTAATATCCGGCCTTTGCTGCGGCGCGCTGTCCAAAATCAAAGCATTGCTGCACGTGGCGAGCTGGTGTGCGAAAATATCGAGCAAACTCACCAGCGCCTCGTATTGCTTGGACGTGAGAACGCGGGAATTGAACCACGCTTCCTCCACCTTCTTCAGATCGACTTCGGAGTTCCAGAGTTTCAGCTTCCGCAAGATTTTATCAAAGTGGGCGCGATCCGGCTGGTGAAGCAGGATTTGGCCGGTCTGGAGGAAGGCGATGACGTTCCCGCCCACCCGCACTGGGACGGTGGTTTCGCAAAGTCCCGCAAAGCATTTGAGTGTCTTCGGTGCGTGCTGGGCAGCGCTTTCCACCTTGCGCTGCAGGACGTAGCTGGCGGTGCACCATTCGCTGGTATTTACCATTAAGGCGCAAAACGGATTCTCCTGTCTTCGCGAATGACGGATGATTGTGATCATGTCCGGGGCATGGAGACTCAGCGGCAGCCCGGTGGCGGCGACGAACGCGTGCTCGTATTCCCGGTAAACGTTGGATTTTAAAAGCAAAGCAATTAGCAGCTTCTCCGAGACTTTGCCGTTGAATGGACGACCTGCTGTTCGGGATATTTCCGCCTTCAAACCGCCCGCCGCCCTACCGGATGTAGTAAGCGCCTTTCGAGCGATCAGATTTGCCTCCATCTGGAAACATAGCAGCCCGAGTGGAGTAACCGCTATGGGGTGAAACCCTGCCCGTTTTGCTTCCATCCGGGAAAGTAACAACTCTGTGAACAAGTCGTCATACGTCTTTAAGATTCGAGCGGTCTTCCACGAAAGCCGAACGGACGATTGACGGCCAGAGAACCCAGAATGGAAGAAATGCCCGGTTTTTCTGAATGGATGCGTAGCGCCAGACCGCGGCAAGATTAAGGTCACGTGGTGTTCGTTTCCTGCGCCCACCAAACCTATCCGCTTCGGGGGATGTCGACCTGATTGCGGCACCACCTAGCGATGACGGTCAACCAAAGCCGCACTTACCTCATTCATGAAAAACTTAACGGTCGAACTGAACACTCCCGAAGGCTGCGTATTTTCCGCCGCCGCATCCTCGATCGACTTGCACACTCAGGAGGGGACGATCCACATCACTTCCTGCGACGAAAGCCACCTGAACATGACCCGGGCGACCCAGATTACGTTCCAGACTGCGGAAGGGCCCTGTGCGTTCATGCTGGAAAATGCCGCCGCTGGTTTAAAGGGTCTGTGTTTCACCGTCCTCGCCGAGCGAATCCGCCGCGTCGAAGTGTAGGCATTTGTTGGGAGATCTGCATGATTCTGGATTTCTCCAGCCATGCCAATGGCGCGACGGTATCCAGGCTTGCCTGTTTCCTGCTCCAACCTGCCGACCACCAAGGGATCGGAAGAAATGCGCGGTTTTTCCGTTGGGATGCAGAGCGGAATTATTGTTGCGCTAATAGAGTCCTACCCATGAGCGGCATTCCGCCACTCGTCTGAATCAGAACCTATACCAAAAACCACGACCATGAAAACCATCTTGAAAACCTCAATCGCCTCGCTTGGTCTCCTGCTCGGTGCCCTCGCCTTCTCCAGTTGCGCGGACACCGCAAGCTCGGGAACCCACAACATGGGCAATCCGAAAAACCAAAACCCGATGTCAGATGAAAAGATGCCCGGTCGCAACTGAGGCAATCCGCTGAAACAAGCCCATGAATTGGCGAGGCCGCAACCCTGATCGGGAAAGGCTGGATGTTCTGAGATTTGAGAGCAAATCCCCGGGTGGACACCCGCGGGATTTGTTTGTTTTATTTATTAGGTGACTCAAGAATGCGACGACGAGTCCATGGGACGGCGCTGCACCTGATGACCCACGCTCCGATAGAACCACGGGTGCCGGAATTTCAGCTACGGGGGCCCTTTGGGGAAGGTCCCCGCAGTGATCTCCGAGGTGAAGCGTAAAAAGGCTGAAGATACGCCCGGTTTTTTCGGGGAGATGCGGAGCGCAACGGGAGCGGAACGCATATATTTCAAACGTATGAGCATCCTATGCTCCGCTCGTTTACTCAACGATAGACATCCAACAATTATGAAAATGAAATTAATGACCGCTTTGGCTACATCTGGGTTTGCCCTGGCCACTCTAGCCATCACCGCCTGTGAAAGCACCGGAGGAGGTTCTCACAACATGGGGACTAATCGGACTTACCAACCTATGCCCGATGAGAGCATGCCATCTCGCCAAGGAGCTACGAGAAACAACTCCACGGAGGGCTCCCACAACATGGGCACCAATCGGACTTATCAACCAATGCCAAATAGCGCAATGCCCTATCGAAACTAAAGTATTTGCCAAGGCTGGCGACGAATGAGTTTGGCGATCTTGAAATTCGGCGGAGTTCCACTTCTGACACGTAGGTAAAAGTCTGATCTGTAGTCTTGCGTTACAATCTCAATCTAAACAAAAATATCAAATCAATGAAACCTATATCTAAATCCACAGTGATTCTCGGCTTGGCCGTACTCGCCGCCGCAGC
>JACMMB010000140.1 GCA_014379305.1 Akkermansiaceae bacterium | reverse complement strand
CGCTGGACCACTTCGAACTCGTCCGCTCCCAAGGGTCGGTTCTATACGGTTCAGATGCCGTCGGCGGAACCCTCAACGCCTTTAGCAAGCACTCCGGCTTCGAAGACGAACCGGAAGGCAGGACTTTCCTTCACGGCTCCGCTTACTACGAATACCGTACCAATGGCCAGGGCAGCCACCTCGGGCGCCTTGAATCACAAACCGGCATCGGTGGAAAATTCGGCCTGCATCTCGGGATTTCCGCAAAAGAATTTGGTGATATCGAGGACTCGTCGGTCGGCCTGATGCGAGGCACCGGCTATCCGGAGCAGTCGATCGACGCCCGCCTGGATTACGCTTTTACCCCGCAGACCAAGCTTACACTCACACATCAGAACTTCGAACAGGATAAGGTTTCCCGCTGGCACTCCACGCTCAACAATCCCGGCTGGATTCACGGATCTTCCATGGCTTTCCCGGGCACGTTCATCGCTCGCGATATCGATCAGGAACGCAGCCTTACCTACCTCCGCATCGCTCACGAAAATGAGCAGGCGGACGCTCCGCTGCGCCGTGTTACCGCCACGCTCTCATACCAGTCCTCTGCCGAAACCGAGTTACAAATCCGGACTGCCACCGATAGCCGCCGCCAGAGCTACGACGTTGATGTGTATGGCGTCGATCTTGAGGTTGAGTCTCCCATCGCGCGCGGCACCCTGATCTATGGCTTGGATCACTACCACGATTCCGTCGAATCCACTGCCGCCAGGGATCGCGGCACCGGCTTTACATTCGACCCCGCCAACCGTCCTGTCGCCGACGATTCCAGCTACGATCTATTCGGAGCTTACGCCCAATACATCAGGCCTTTCGATGACAAATTCGAACTAATCGCAGGCCTGCGCTACACCCATGCCCGTGCCGAACTCGGAAAATTCTACAACCCGGCGACCAAGCTCGACGAATCCGCTCAAAGCTCATGGGATGATCTTTCCGCATCGATCCGCGCGACCTATCGTCCCGATGCGGACTGGGTTCTCTTCGGTGGCGTTTCCCAAGCCTTCCGCGCTCCGAATCTCAACGATCTCTCCGGCAATCTGACCGCCCGGTCCGGCGATACATTACAGGGCTCTCTCGACGTCGAACCGGAAAAATTTCTAACCAGCGAATTGGGAATTCGTAAAGATAGCAATCAATATGCTTTTAGCGCCGCGATATTTTATACCCACATCTCCGACATCATCACTCCCGTTCCGATTACGGCGGGCTCAGCCACGACAATCGCCACCAATGCCCGCGACGGCTATGTCTATGGAATCGAGCTTGAAGGCATGTGGAGAATCAATCCGCTGTGGACGCTCAGCGGTTTCGCATCCTGGCAGGAAGGAAACAGCCGGACTCCGGCTTTTCTGGGAGGCCCGGAAATTTCCGAAAGCATATCCCGCCTATTGCCACTGAGCGGCTCCGTCGCACTCCGTTGGCAGCATGCATCGGTTCCTCTCTGGGTGGAGGGTCGTATCCAAGCTTCGACCAAAGCAGACCAACTTTCCAGCGCCGACCGGACTGACACCCAGCGAATCCCGGTCAACGGCACCCCTGCCTATGCCGTCGCCTCGGTCCGTGCGGGCTACGATCCTACCGCGAACATCCACCTTACGGCGGCGGTGGAAAACATTGTGGACGACGATTACCGGCTCCACGGCTCGGGCCAGAACGAGCCTGGCATCAATACCATCCTCGGGCTGAAATATTCATGGTAATCGGCCTGGATTTGCCAAGCATCGGGAAATCTGACAAAGGTCTGCTTTAACGATGTTCCGCCGCCTTGCCATAGTGCTCCCATGCCTAGCCGCTTTAGCCTGTCAAAAGGAATCGCAGGTGGAGAAAGCGACTCGTGAAGGTATTCTGTTATTGGGAAATTCCAGCGACCCGAAAAGTTTCGATCCGCAGGTTGTTTCCGGGGTGTTGGAAAACAATATCATCCGCGCCCTCTTCGAAGGGCTGGTCAATTTCCATCCCACGGAGGACCTAGCCACTCCGGGTGGGGTCGCCCTTGAAGTCACCCCTGACGAAACATCGACCATCTGGAATGTAAAGCTCAGGCCGGATGCGAAATGGTCCGATGGAGAGCCGGTCACCGCCGGGGATTTTGCTTTTTCCTACGAGCGAATCCTCACCCCCGAGCTCGGGGCTAAATACGCCAGCATGCTTTATTTCATGAAAGGTGCGGAGGATTTCAACCTCGGCAAATCCAAGGACTTCTCCACCGTCGGAATCAAAATCACAGACCCCCGCAATTTCACGATCACATTGCGCGGCCCGACACCCTTCTTCCGCGAAATCCTCAAACACTACACCTGGTATCCCGTCCCCAGACATGCCGTCCTGAAATACGGGAAGATCGGCACGCGCGGCAACGAATGGTCCCGGCCGGAGAATCTGATCACCAACGGGCCTTTCAAAATCAAATCCTTTCGGCGGACAGACCACATCGAAGTCGAACGCAATCCGTATTACTGGGATGCCGCGAATGTCTCGCTCAACGGCATTCGTTTTCTACCGATCTCCAATGTCTTTACCGAAGCCCGCATGTTTCGCGATGGACAGATCCACATCACTTACTCCGCCGCGCCCGAGGTCGTCGATCTGATGAACAAAATCGATGCGTCACAGGTACGACAAGAGCCGTATTTGGGAACCGTCATCTATCGTTTCAATACCACCCGCAAGCCACTCAATGACGCCCGCATCCGCCGCTCATTAAGTATGGCGATCAACCGCGAAGCGGTGTGCGAGAACGTATTCCGGGGCTTCAAACCCGCCTATGGCATGACTCCGCCAATGGGGGGCTACGATCCACCGCACGGAGCCGCTTTCGACCCGGCCGCCGCGCGCAAACTCATGGCTGAAGCCGGATTTCCCAAAGGCAGAAACTTCCCGCGCCTCAAGCTGCTAATCGCCTCGCGCGAAACCGCAGCAACTCTTGCCACCGCCATCCAGGCAATGTGGCGGGAGCATCTCGGCGTCGAAGTCGAGATTGAGAACAGGGAATGGACCGCTTACATCGTCGCCACCCAGAATTTGGAATATGATATCGCCGCCGGCGGCTGGATCGGTGACTACATCGATCCGCTTACTTTCCTGGAAATGTGGACTCCGGGGAATGGCAACAACAACACCGGCTGGGACAGTCCCGCTTTCGCGGCGAAGCTGAACGCATCATTTCAAATCACAAATCCCGCCGAACGTTACGCAATTTTGCAACAGGCGGAGCAGATTTTGCTTGCGGACTCACCGGTCGCGCCGATTGCGTGGTGGGGGAAAAATTACCTGATGCATCCGGCGGTGCAAGGGTGGGAACCGTTGCTGCTGGATAGCCATCCCTATACGTCACTGAAACTCGTTCCAATGAAACCCAGCCGGTAAAGAGTTCATGGTCAAGCTTGTCATTTCACGTTTTCTCCAAGGCTTGCTGACATTATTCGTGTTGGTAACCCTCACCTTCTTTCTCGTGCGGGCCATGCCTGGAAGCCCGTATGTGGAGGAAAAGGCGATTCCCGAACATATTCTGGAGCGCATGAAAGCCTACACCGGGCTCGACCAGCCCTTGCCGGTTCAATATGTCCGTTATCTGAAAAATCTCATCGTTCACCAGGATCTTGGCGAACTCATTAAAAAAGACGGGGTGAAAGTTTCAGAGGTCATCCGGGATTCCTTTCCCGTCTCCCTGGTCCTCGGCCTCGCCTCGATGGCCATCGCCTTGATGGTGGGAATCCCGGCGGGAGTGATCGCGGCAGTGAAGAAAAACTCCCCCACTGACTTCGTCTGCCTCGCTGGAGCAATGATCGGAATCTGCCTTCCCAGCTTCGTCATCGGCCCGCTGCTTGCGGTTTTCGCCGGTCTGAAATTGCAAAGTCTCAACGTCGCAGGCTGGTCATCACCCACCGATTGGATTTTACCAGCATTCACCCTCGGCCTGATCAATGCCGCATACCTCGCCCGGCTCGCGCGTGGCGGGATACTGGATGTTCTGAGCCAGGATTACATCCGCACCGCCAAAGCCAAGGGTGTTCCGGGACGCAAAATCATTACCCGCCATGCGCTGAAAGGCGGGCTCATCCCTGCGGTCGCTTTCATCGGCCCGGCCTTCGCGGGAATGATTTCAGGCTCCTTCGTGATCGAAACCATTTTCCAGATACCCGGCATGGGCCAACACTTCGTCAATGCCGCCACTGACCGGGAATTCTTCCTCATACAAGGCCTGGTCCTCTTTTACGGCTTTCTGATCGTTGCCGCGAATCTAATTGCGGATCTCGCGCAGATCGCGCTCAACCCAAGGCTGAGATAGCTATCCTGTTCTATACCTGCACCCGCTCCACTTTTGCCCCCAACATGAGCAGCTTCTCATCTATATGTTCATAGCCTCGGTCAATATGGTATAGACGTGAAATTTCAGTCGAGCCGCTGGCATTGAGAGCCGCGAGCACAAGAGCGGCGGATGCCCGCAGATCAGAGGCCATCACTGGAGCTGCGGAGAGCCGTCTGACACCGCTGACGATGGCATTGCCGTTGTCGACCCGGATATCCGCACCCATTCGTTTCAGCTCCGCACAGTGCATGAATCGTTGGGGAAAAATGGTATCCCTGATCACACTGATGCCCGGCGTGGTGACCAGCAGGGCTGTCATCTGCGCCTGCATGTCGGTCGGATATCCAGGGAAGGGAGCGGTCGTCAGATCCACTCCTTGAAGGGTTTCCCCGCGTTCGATGAAACAGGAATTTCCGGCTTCGTTGAACTCAACCTTGTGGCCGGATTTGATGATTGCCGCAGTGATGGCCTTGAGATGATCCCGGTTGACCCGATTGAGTGTCACCCCTTCACCCGCGAGTGCGGCGGCAGCCATGAAGGTTCCGGCCTCAATCCGATCCGGGATGACAGTGTGCTCCACGCCATGCAGCTCCTTCACACCCTCAATGACGATCCGGCGTGTTCCGGCACCGCTGATTTTCGCTCCCATGGCATTGAGGAAATTCGCCAGATCAAGCACCTCCGGCTCGGCCGCTGCGGACTCGATCACGGTGATGCCATCCGCCAGTGTCGCCGCCATCATCACATTGTCGGTTCCGAGAACGGTCGGGCCGTTTTCGCCGCGTAGATCCATTTCCGCTCCACGCAAGCCGTCGGGCGCTGTGAGAGTGATATTTCCGCCTTCGAACTCCACCTTCGCGCCGAGCGCCTGCAGCCCTTTCAAATGCAAATCCACCGGCCGGTCGCCAATCACGCAACCGCCGGGAAGGGACACTACCGCACGCCCTTTCCTCGCCAATAACGGTCCCATCACGCAGATCGACGCGCGCATCCTCCGCACCAATTCATAGGGCGCTTCATCCGCTATGTCCGCACAGCAGATTCTGACAGTTCCCGATGAACGCTCCACATCCGCGCCCAGGGCACTGAGGATCTGGATCATGTAATTGGTATCGGAAACGTCCGGCACGCGCCGGATGATGCAATCCTCGCCCGTTAAAATGGATGCCGCCAGAATCGGCAGCGAGGCGTTCTTTGAACCGGAGATATTGATAACTCCCTTGATGACGGAGCCGCCGTGGACGACAAGTTTATCCATTTGATCAGTATGCGTTAGGGATGTTTTGCGAATGGGAAGCGATCCACGCCGGACAAGTCGGCATGGATCCGGATATCCGTGAAGCCCGAGGATTCTAAATACATGTAGAGCTGGGAAGCCTGATCGTGACCAATTTCCAAGGCCAGTTGCCCGCCGGGTTTCAGGAATTCAAAAGCCAGTGGAACAAACTTCCGCAATAGCTCCAATCCGTCAGACCCTGAAAACAGCGCCAAGGGCGGATCATGGCTGAGTTCACGGGCCAGGGCATTCGCCTCGCCGCTGGGCACATAGGGAAGATTCGCGGCGATCAGATCGAATTTCCCTACGATTTTCTCAAACAGATCGCCATGAACCAGCACAATGTTGCCGATACCAAGTTGATCCGCATTGGCCTTGGTCAATGAAACAGCCTCCACGGAAACGTCCACCAAAGTCACCCTGCTCTCAGGTCTTTCCGCCGCCAATGTCAGTCCAAGCACGCCCGACCCACAGCCCATGTCGAGCATCTCCAGGCTTTCTGCGGGTAGTTTTGCCAATATCATTTCAGCCAGCTCCTCGGTCTCCGGACGCGGGATCAGCCCGCGGCGATCGCAGATGAAATTCCTGCCGAAGAACCCCACCTCGCCTAGCAGATGTTGCAACGGCACCCCTTGGCCGCGTTTTCTCAGACCTTCCCGTAAGGGTGCCAGATCCACTTCATCCAGCGGTTTATCAAACTGCGTGTAGAGCTGCATGCGCGTGCAGCCGAGCTGATGTGCCAAGAGATGTTCCATGTTTCGCCGTGCGTCATCAACGCCCCGATTTTGCAGATATTGGGCTCCCCCTTTTATTGTTTCCAGAACGGACTTCATCGGCCCGCCGCTTATGAGGCATCTTAGGCAAACGAGCAAAGGCCGAAAGTCGGACAAAATGCTGTTTTTGGATTGCCGTCGGCGTTCAGCTTGCTACCGGAAGGAATCACTTCTCCGCTATCCATCGTGGGCATGGGCGCTCTTTCCTCGCTAGGGCACGATGTCGAAACCCATTTTCAGGCTATCCTTGCCGGCACCACCGCGATCCGACCGCTGGCTTCGTTACTTGGAAATGACAGCCCTCACGCCCACCTGCATGGTGCCTGGATAGAGCCCAGGTCCCTCTTGAATCACCGGAAATGGAGCCCGGCCTCGATGGCCGCACTCCATGTTGCGAAGCAGGCGATTGCAGCCGCGGGCTGGACTTCCGCACTACTTGAGGATGCCGCATTGGTGGTCGGGACAAGTCGTGGAAACGCCGCCGGCTGGCTCGGCCCTTGGCCGCAACGTCGCCCGTTCAAAATGATGGCCGCCAGCAACACCATTCACAGCGAACCGGCTACCGCGATCACGATCGAGTGCGGAATCCGCGGGCCGAACCATGTCGTCGCCAGCGGGTGCTCCGCCGGACTCGACGCCCTGGGTCTTGCAAAAATGATTCTGAATGCGGGTCTTGCAGAAAGAGCCTTGGTCGTGGCGGTTGATTTGCCACTGGTTTCCGTTCTGTTAGATAGTTACGCGTCATCAGGTTTGCTTGGTTCCGCGCGCCGCCTGAATCCGTATTCAGAGCTCACCAACGGTTTCATCCCCGGAGAAGGTGCGGCAGCGGTGGCTCTTTCCGTGCATGAGCATGGAAAAGTCAGATACAGCCATTTCGCGAATAATTCCGATGGCGCGGATCCGGTTGGAATTCCCAAGAGCGGCGGCAAGACAGGCAAACTGCTCGGTGAGGCAATATTCAAGTTCGGGGAGCCTGCGGGAATTTGCCCACATGCCACCGGAACGAAGGTGCAGGCGCGCGCTGAGGAAACTCTCTTCAAAAAAATGTTACCCAGTGGGAAAACCACCTTCCATCTCTTGAAACCTTTTTTTGGCCACACCGTGGGAGCAAGCGGACTTTTGGAGAGTGTGATTCTTGTCCGCTTCCTCAATGACTCGATGCTCCCGCCGAATCTGGCAGGCACCAAGGGCTTCGGCAAATGGACCTGTCCTGACAAATCAATTCCAGCGAAAGGCCCGGTCTTCAAACTTGCCCACGGGATGGGCGGGCACAATGCTCTAGCCGTTTTCCAAACCAGCCCATGAGCCATCGGATACAACTGGAACTTTTCATGGATCGGCAAAAGCTGGATCTGATTATCGATAACGCCCTTAGCCGCAGCTTTCATGTTTCGACTGCGGAAAAAGGCATGGGCTTTGCCGAAGGCAGCCACCGCACTCCAACCGGGCGCTTCGTCATTTCCGAAAAAATTGGTGGAGGCGAGCCGATTTACACCAGATTCACTGCCCGTGAGCCGGTTGGGATCTGGCACCCCGCTCAAATTACGGACGATGACTTAATCCTTACGCGCATTCTCAGGCTGGAAGGACTCGATCCCGAAAATGCGAACACCATGGAACGTTATATATATATCCATGGAACAAATCACGAGGACCAACTCGGGAAAATGGCCAGCCATGGATGTATCCGACTGGCTAACCGTGACATGATCGACTTATTCAAGCTTGTTGATGAAGGGACGGAAATCACAATTCATCCTCTAACAGAAAGAAGGGGGAAACTACTGTTCATTGATTGCGATTCCACACTCTCAAACATTGAGGGAATTGATGAGCTGGCAAGATTATCAAATCCTGCAATTTTTGCCGAGGTTGTCGCTTTGACCAATGCCGCGATGAACGGGGAAGTTCCTCTTGATGAAGTATTCCAATTACGGATGGAAATCATCAGGCCGGACAAATCCATGATGGATCAGGTTAGCCAGCGATATCTTGAAACCATAGTCCCGGGGGCTGTGGATATGCTTGGCATGGCTATCGGCGATGGCTGGTTGCCGGTAATTGTTTCCGGCGGTTTTGCTCCGCTAATCAGGCCATTGGCAACCGTTCTTGGCATCAGCCATGTCGAAGCTGTTCCTCTCTATATCAATGAACGAGGTGATTACGATGGTTACGGAAAAGATTATCCCACGACGCGGAATCTAGGTAAAAATGAAATCATTCGCGAGTGGCGCAGCGCCTTGTTGCCGGAACGCATTGTCATGATCGGCGATGGAATTTCCGATTTGGAAACCAAGCCGGAGGTTGATCTTATGATTGGATTCGGAGGCGTTGTGCAGCGCGAAAAAGTCAGGCATGGAGCGCATATCTGGTTGGATGATTTTAATGATCTTGAAAATCTGCGTAGCGTATTAGCCGGGTAGAATTGCATATTTTGCATATTTATCATTTTCCCTTGATTCAGCTTAACCACGAATTAAGTTGCACGCGCAATGAGTACATCAGTTAAAAAAGATATCGTGCGCGGCAAGCGCTATACGCCGGACGAAAAGAGCAAGGTAGTTTCATTTGTTACAGATTATAATGTATCAAATGGGCGGGGCGGTCAAAGTGCCGCAGCCACCAAATTTAGTATTTCACAACTAACCATTGCGGCATGGCTTAAGAACGCCGGCGTATCCTCAACGCGAGCAACCAAGGCAGTCGGGGGAAAAGGCAGCATGCAAAACAAGCTAAGCTCCATGCTTGCGCTGGGGCAGGATATCGAAAAACTTGAGCGCGAACTCAACCTCAAGCGCTCGAAATTCGAAGGCCTCAAAGCATCGCTCTAAAAGAGCTTCGCCAGTTGTTTCCAGACCGTTTTCCATTCAGGAAAGCGGTTTTTTTTTGGCGAAAAAACAGGATCATTTTTTTAAGATAATTGCTTTTTTCCACTTGAAGTTCTGAACTTTCAGTATTTAATGAAAGTAATGAATGTTCCGACAGATCGATTGAAGCTGGCTAAGGATGAATTCATCGCCCAATGGGGAGCGCTTGGAACCCAATGGGGGATCAACCGGACCATGGCCCAGATTCACGCCTTGCTCATGACTTCCCCGCAGGTGATGTGCACGGACGAGGTCATGGAGGAACTCAGCATCAGCCGCGGCAACGCGCATACCAATCTCAAGGAGTTGGTGAACTGGGGTCTCATCAAAATGATCGTCGTAAAAGGTGATCGAAGGGATTTTTACGAAGCGGAGAAAGATGTATGGCAGATTTTCACCATCATCGCCCGCGAGCGCAAACGTCGCGAGATCGAGCCCGCCTTGGCGATTCTGAACAGATGTGTCGCCGAGACCAAGGATTTGAAGAGCGCGGAGGCAAAGACTTTTCACAACCAGGTCAAGGACTTGGAGGAATTCGTCTCTTTCGCATCCAAGATGTCCGACCGGGTGGCAGGAATGAAACATGGGTTCGCGCTGCAGTTGGCGACAAAATTATTAGGCTGAAAACTGGAACAACTAATTTATGAACACGACAGTAGTAATCATCGGTGCGAACGGATTTCTGGGCCGTTATCTTTGCCGCCACTTTTCCAGAAATGGTCGGGAGGTCGTCGCGATCGCGCGGAATCGCAACGGCTGGAGCGGCGATGGAATGTTTCTAGAATGGGATGGGAAGAATATTGGTCCCTGGGCCTATGCGTTGGAAGGCGCGGAACTTGTCATCAACCTCTCGGGCCACAGCGTCAATTGCAGGTATAACTGCCTGAACCGGCAGGCGATTTTGAGCAGCAGAGTCGACACCACTGAATTGATAGGCCGCGCCATCGCGGAATGCCGGGTTCCTCCCAAGCTGTGGCTGAACGCAAGCACCGCCACCTGGTATCGCCACGCGGTGGATAAGCCCCAGAACGAATGGGACGGCGAGGCGGGAGAAGGATTTTCGCACCTGGTTGCGGAGACATGGGAAAACGCTTTTTTCGCAGCCAAGATCCCTGCGGCAACACGCAAGGTCGCATTGCGTATCGGCATGGTTTTGGCTAACGAGCCGGACACGGTGTATGAAGCTTTTACGGGGCTTACCAACCGCGCGCTCGGCGGAGCACTGGGAAGCGGAAAACAACGGGTAAGCTGGATCCACATGGATGATTTCCTACGCGCGGTCGAGTTCGTCATGCGCGACCCGTTCATCGATGGCATTGTGAATGTCACTGCTCCTGACTTTCCCACCAATCATGATTGGATGAGATATTTCCGGGAAACGGTCGGAATGCCGTTGGGAATACCGGCCGGCAAGTGGATGGTGGAGCTCGGTGCGGCGATGATGCGGACCGAAGCCGAATTGGTTCTGAAAAGCCGCTGGGCGGATCCATTGCGTCTCCGCGAGGCCGGTTTCCGCTGGCGCTACGCGAGAGCCGAGGATGCCATCGCGGATCTTGAAAACCGTCGCGGCCTGGTTGGATTTTTCAAGGAATGCGAACGCCGCAGTACGGGTGCAAGGGCGTGGCTTCCCGCTGCAACCCGGTAAATCGTTTCAGGCCTCCAGACGACGGTTTTGGCTTACCTCGATGATGAAATGTAGCTGGCTTGGCTGGCGCCCTTTTTCATCTTGGTTTGCTTGATCCAGCTCATCGTCGAGCGCAGTTTCTCGCCGGTCTTCTCGATCGGATGGGCGGCTTCCGCCTTGCGGATCGCGTTGAAATTCTTATTGCCGCCAAGGTATTCATTGGTCCACTCCTTGGCGAATTTTCCGTCCTCAATGGCTTTGAGTTGCTTCTGCATGCGTTTTTTAACCGAGGCATCGATGATTTTAGGGCCCACGGTCACATCACCATACTCAGCGGTCTCGGAGATCGAAAAACGCATTCCGGCAATGCCGGATTCGTTCATGAGATCGACAATGAGCTTCAGCTCGTGAAGGCACTCGAAATACGCCATCTCAGGCTGGTAGCCTGCCTCGACGAGGACTTCATAGCCTGCTTTTACCAAGGCGGTGGCGCCGCCACAGAGCACGCACTGTTCGCCGAAGAGGTCGGTGACTGTTTCCTCGCGGAAATTGGTTTCATAAACTCCGGCGCGGGTGCAGCCAACACCACGCGCCCAGGCCAGAGCGGTTGTTTTGGCTTTTCCGGAAACGTCCTGATGGATTGCGATAAGGCCGGGCACACCTTTGCCATCGACGAATTGCGAGCGGACGGTGTGGCCCGGGCCTTTGGGTGCCACCAGGATCACATCCACATCGGCAGGAACCTCGATGGTTTTGAAATGCACGGCGAAACCGTGCGAGAAAAGCAGGGTCTTGCCCTTGGTGAGATAAGGAGCGATATCCTTTTTATAAACAGCGGGAATCACGGTGTCCGGAGTGGCAACAAAGATCACGTCAGCGGCTTTTACGGCATCCGCAGTATCCATTACCTCGAAGCCGAGCTTCCGGGCGACTTCACGGGATTTTGATTTTTTGTATAGCCCGATGACGACCTTCAATCCGCTGTCCTTCAAGTTCAGCGCGTGGGCATGGCCTTGTGAGCCAAAGCCGATCACTGCAAGTGTCTTGTTCTTGAGGGAAGTGAGATTCGCATCCTTGTTTGTATAAATCTTCGCAGCCATACCTAATCGATTTCTGAGTTCGTTTTTTGCCGGAAATCCGCCACCGAGGCGACAACCGGGCGCACAAAGTGCCGACCACGCCGCGCCCGGTCAAGCTTCCTCTTTCGGCAATGTATTGCCACCTCCAGACATCTCCCCGACACTTCCGCACCAATGACGAAATCCGATCTGATGGAATTAATCCGTGCCGATCTTGGAGCGCGGCTGGAGCGTTTGTCCAAGGCGGCGATGGCCGCTCACGCCGCCGCGACAGATCCCGGTTCCAAGGCCGAGAGTAAATACGACACACGCAGCTTGGAGGAATCTTATCTGGCAAGCGGGCAGGCAAGACAGGTCAGGGAACTTGCGGAAACGCTCGCGATCTTTGAACATCTCCGATTTCCGGATTTCGAAAAGACTGCGGAAATCGATGCCGGAGCCTTGGTTGAAGTTGAAAAAGTTGGCGCGGTGGAAAAGGTGTTTTTTCTGCTGGCACCCGCTTCAGGGGGTCTGGAGATTTCGCATTCCGGAAGACTGATCACTCTTTTGAGTCCGGATAGCCCGCTTTATCGGCAACTGCTCGGATTGAAAATCGGAGATGCGTTGAATCAACCGGCCATCATCATACGCGGTGTTGAATAACATTATTGGTGGCATCGTGATGGGGATTTTTTTCCATAATATTTGCCGGTCTGTTTTTTCGCTAATGATAAAAAAATCGCGGTTTTAGGTATCAGGAACTGGCCCGCAAAAAATAAATCTAAATCTTGCCAGTGTTCGGGACGGGGGTTAACAACTAATTCACTTATGAAACTCATTAACCTATTATCGATAATCACTTTCACTCTTGCTGGCGCAGCCATGGCTGAGGATTTCAAGCCCCTTTTCAACGGCAAGGACACGACGGGCTGGCACCTTCGCAATGAAGGCGCCACTAGTAGCTGGACCGTGGTGGACGGTGTTTTGAAAAACACGGTAGAAGCCGGCCAACATGGAGTCGATCTTGTCAGCGACAAAAAGTTCATGAATTTCGCGGTGAAGTTTGAATACATGGTCCCGGATGATTCCAACTCCGGATTTTATCTGCGCGGTCGCCACGAACTGCAGATCCTGGGTGATTTCAAGTCAGGAAAGGCCGAAAAGATCGGCAACGGAGCGATCTATAATTTCAAAGCCGCGGATGAGTTTGTGAGCAAGCCCGCCACCGAATGGCAAACAGTCGAAGCAACCGTCATCGGCAATAAGATCACCGTCACGCTGAACGGCAAAAAAATTCACGATAATGTGGAGTGCAATGTCCCCACGGGCGCGCAGCTTGACGACAATGTCACCGAACCCGGCTCATTCTTCCTACAAGGAGATCACGGCTCCGTGAGCTTCCGGAAAATCATGGTGAAAGAGCTGCCATAAGTCAGCTCCCCGAAGAATTTCGAACCCTGCCAGTCGGGGCAGGGCCACTCTTGGGATTCTATCGCACCGATTGTTGCGTAGGAAATGTTTGTGGAGGATTGACGATGATGCGGGCGTCCGGGTTGTTTCTAAGATAGGCAAATGCCCATCCAAGAAGCACGGAAAGTTTATTACGGAAGCCGATGAGGAACAGGATGTGGATGAGGAGCCAGGCGGCCCAGGCGAGAAAGCCATTGAGCTTGAGTTTGCCGGCTTTGAGAACGGCGTGATTCTTGCCAATGATCGCCATCATGCCCTTGTCGGTGTATTTGAAAAGGGGGCGGAGCTCGTGTTTGCGGGAAGCGAATCTGGTCTTCTCCAGACGGAGTTCTTCCTTGAGTAGGGCGGCGATGTGATCGCCCATCTGCACGGCGGCTGGCGCGACTCCGGGGACGAATTTTTCCTCGCGATCCCTCATATTGGTGAGGTCACCGGCGACAAAAATGTCAGGGTTTCCGGGGATCGATAGGTCGAGATTTGGTGTGATCCGGCCGGCGCGGTCGGTTTCCACGCCAAGATCCTTGGTAAGCGGGTTGGCGGCAATTCCTGCGGCCCAGACAATGGCTTCGGCTTCAAGGTGGGTTTCGTCGTTGAATAAGAGGCGGCCGGGAAGAACGTTGATAACGCGGACGTTGTTGCGGACTTCGACGCCTAGGGATTGCAGACGTTTTTTGGCGTAATCGGATTGCCCGGAGTCATAATGCTCAAGAATTTTGGGAGAATTCTCGATCAGGATGACGCGGAGTTTCCCGGTGTCGATACGGCGGAAATTGGATTTCAGGGACCGGTGGATCAGGTCGGCGCAGGCTCCCGCGAGTTCGACCCCGGTGGGGCCGCCGCCCACGATGGCAATGGTCATGAGGCGCTCGCGCTCGGCGGGGTCATCGGTGATTTCAGCGCGCTCGAGGTTGGAGAGGATTTTGCGGCGAATGGCCTGGGCGTCGGCCAGGGATTTGAGGCCGAGTGAGTATTGCTCCCATTGGTCGTTTCCGAAATATCCTGTTTTGGCTCCTGCGGCGAGGACAAGGTAGTCAAAGCCGTAGGTTTGGCCGGAGGTGGCTGTGATGGTTTTTTCCGAAGGGGAAATGGAAGTGACTTCGTCCATGAGGACGGTGACGTTGCGGGCATTCTCAAGAATCTGGCGGATCGAGCGCGCGATGTCCGGACCGGCCAGGGAGGCGGTGGCGACCTGGTAGAGGAGGGGTTGGAAGAGGTGATGATTGGTGCGATCAAGGAGTGTGACTTGAAAGCGCTGGTCGTTGGCGAGCTTGCGGGCGCATTCAAGGCCGGCAAATCCGCCGCCGATGATGATTACCTTGCGCTGGGCGGTTTGGGTGGTGGCCATGTGGTTGAGTCTGACACCCTTTGATTTCAAGGGCAATGAACGCTTGTGAAAATTTTCACAATGTCAGGATAATGGGAATTCCCTTCAAGATGCGTCCTTGCGCGGCGAGGCGGGGAGTGCTTCTCTGCCGCCGGATGCATCTAAGATTCACGGAACAGGAGCTGGCGACGCTAGTGGAAATGTTGAGCTTGGCGGCGAATGTGGCTTCGTGGAATCAGAAGGAATCGGCGGATATAAAATTGGCGGAGTATGAGAGCTTTGAGAGCAGAATGCTGGAAAAGGCGGCGCACAATGGCTTGGGGGATCTGGTCGAGTTCGATGAGGAAACCCAGCGTTTCCGGGTGAAAAAGGAGCTGGAGGAGAAATTGTTTTATCACGAATGCTACGAGGAGTTTCGCAACGAGAGTTTCTGGGATGAGCTGACGGTCCGCCTGGCGGATCGTGATCTGGTGAAATCGGTCGGACTGCAAGCTTGGGAGGAAATGAGCGAGGAGAAGCGGCGGGAGAAAACGGTTGCCTGGGAAAAGCGCTATTGGGAGGAGTTTTCCAAAAACGGGATAGAGCGTGTGATCGTCATGACGCCGCCGGGGGAAGGATAATTTTCTGATCCACGGCGAGCTTGAGTTTGACAACACTGTTTATTTACTGCAAATCATGCCGCCCCGCCACAAACTGGCGTTTGGAATCCGGCAGAGTAGCTCAGTGGTAGAGCAGAGGACTCATAAGCCTTTGGTCGGCGGTTCAAATCCGCCCTTTGCCACCAGATTCTATATCAGCCTGTCCGCTCAGGGGGCCGAACGGTCTTATTCCGGAAAGTTTTCCGCTTTTTTCAAAAAACTTTAAAAAAGGTCTTGTCAGATCGGCTTCGATTATTAAAGTCCCGCCCCCCACAACGCGGCTGATCGACATTAATCATCACGTCAGAACCGCAAAACATGGGACATTATCGGGTGCAGCTCCGGAAAAAAGCGATCACGGGTAATTACAACCCCGTCTTCGTGCCGGTTTGTCCCAACAACTTTTTAAGACAAATCCAGAACCACGAAGGAAATCATGCCGACCATTAATCAGCTCGTTCGCAAAGGACGCCACGTTCCAGCCGAGAAGTCGAAATCACCCGCGCTCGTCAACTGCCCGCAGCGTCGTGGCGTTTGTCTCCAGGTCATGACCCGGACGCCGAAGAAGCCGAACTCCGCGCTCCGGAAAGTGGCAAAGGTCCGTCTTACCAATGGGTTCGAAGTTATTGCCTACATCGGAGGTGAAGGTCATAACCTCCAGGAACACTCGATCGTCCTCGTTCGCGGCGGCCGGGTAAAAGACCTTCCAGGTGTCCGCTACCACATCGTCCGTGGCTCTCTCGATACCCTGGGAATCGATAAACGCCGCCAATCCCGCTCCAAATATGGCGCGAAACGTCCCAAGCCCGGCCAACCTGCGGCTCCAGTCAAAGGCAAAAAATAATTTCAATTAACCTCACCTCATCACGCCATGCCCCGCCGCAAAAGAATTTTTACCAAGCCTGACCGCCGCGACCCACGTTATGACAGCGCCGTGGTCGGTCACCTCATCACCAAGGTCATGCAGGATGGCAAGCGCTCGCTCGCCCAACGCATCGTTTACGCCGCCATCGAACGTGCCAACGAAGGCACCGATACCGTTGATCCCTTGGAAGTCATCACCCGTGCCGTGGAAAACTCCAAGCCACGCGTTGAAGTGAAATCCCGCCGTGTCGGCGGTGCGACATATCAAGTCCCGCTCGAAGTTGCGCCTGACCGTTCCGAATCCCTTGCCATGCGCTGGCTCGTCAACTACGCCCGCAATCGCAAAGGCACACCCATGCATGTCGCCCTTTCCAACGAGATCAAGGACGCCTCGAACAATCAGGGTGCCGCTGTCCGCAAACGGGACGACGTTCACAAAATGGCTCAAGCCAACCGCGCCTTCGCCCATTTCCGTTTCTAATCTTTCCTGAAAAAAGCTGCCTCGCGATACGATCGCCTTAATTAAGTGAATCCCAACCATCCAGACCGGCAATATACGCTTGAGCGGACCCGCAATATCGGGATCGCCGCGCATATCGATGCCGGGAAGACGACGCTCACCGAGCGCATCCTCTTCTATACCGGAATGATTCACAAAATCGGCGAAGTCCACAACGGCGCGGCCACCACCGATTGGATGGAACAGGAGCGTGAGCGCGGAATCACCATCACCTCCGCCGCCGTAACCACCGAGTGGTGGCAGCATGATGAGCCGGGTGTCACCAAGCTTTTCAACGAAAAGAGACAGCGCGTCAATATCATCGACACTCCCGGCCACGTCGATTTCACCGCCGAGGTGGAGCGCTCCCTCCGGGTTCTTGATGGCGCCATCGTCGTCTTCTGCGGCGTCGCCGGCGTCCAGCCACAGACGGAAACAGTCTGGCGGCAAGCCACTAAGTATAATGTTCCCCGCATCGTCTTTATCAACAAGATGGATCGCACCGGGGCTGATTTCGAAAACGTGTTTGCTGAAATCAAGGAAAAGCTCGGGGCCAATGCCGTCCGCATCCTGATTCCCATCGGCGCTGAAGAAAACCTCAAAGGCCAGATCGACGTCATCAATCAAAAGGCCATTTATTACTCCGACGATGACAAGTTCGGATCCACCTACACCATTGCCGAGCTCGACGAGGTTCAGCAGGAGATCGCCAAGTCCGCATATGCCGAACTCGTCACCACGGTCGCCGATTGCGATGAGATCCTTGGAGAAAAATTCCTGATGGAGGAGGCAATCAGCCTCGTCGATCTCAAACAGGCCATCCGCCGTGCAACCATCGCCAACAAGCTGGTCCCGGTTACAGGGGGTTCCGCTTTCAAAAACAAAGGCGTGCAATATCTTCTGGACGCGGTGATCGACTACCTCCCCTCACCCCT
>JACMMB010000139.1 GCA_014379305.1 Akkermansiaceae bacterium | reverse complement strand
GCTTTCTCTTCAGCCTTTTCCTCTACTTTTCCATCAACCTCTGCCTCGACTTTCTCCTTAATTTCGTGAGCAGGTTTTTCAGTCGGCTCGATGACCTTGTCGGTGGTTTCCTTGGGCATCTCGGCAGCATCCGGTGCCGGTTTCAGATCCGGGATGGGATCGAGCGTTGGTGGAGCGCTGGGAAGCGGCACGGGAGCATCCGGATCAATGATGGTCGGGATCGCACCTTCAGGCGGCAATCCACTTGGATCGATGATTGGGAGTGGTTCCACCGGGCCGCCGCCGGGTAGCGGTGGATAAACCTGATAGGCTCCGTCGAGCGGGAGGATGTCCTGGGTCGGGGTGAGCGTGGTGTCAGGTGAATCCACCATCACCGAGGGAACGAACCCCACCTCGCCGCTGTCCAGCTCGACTTTGGCATAGCTTGAATCCACGGAAACAATTTTCATGTTGGTCCCGCGCGTGAGAAGTTTGTCCGCATCCGCATCCCCTTTCGGTTTCACTTTATAGAATGCGGTGTTATCCATGTTGGCGCTGACGAATTGGCCTGGCGAAAGGCTCGGGCCAAAGCTGGTGCTGGCTGGCTGAATGCTGCTGCCGGGTGGCGTCAACGGATCGAAAGACGAACTTGTGAGCGGCGCATTCATGCTTTCACACCCTGCAAGAGCGATCACGGCTGAGATTAAACCAAGGGAGTGAAGGTTCATAACTTCTGAAAAATGTCACCGCTATGTCCTTCGGTCAACGTCATTCCGACACCCGCTAGAGCCTTTCGACCATCACTTCGACCTCCATCCGGCAATGCGCGGACCCGTTGTAGGTGCCTCGGATCGGGGCGACATCCTCATAATCCCTGCCCACCGCGATCTTCACATAACGCTCATCGGCAAGATTTCCATTTGTCGGATCGAATCCGATCCAGCCCATTCCCGGCAGATAAACTTCGCACCAGGCATGGGAAGCCTGTGCCCCGATCAAGGTATCACGCGGTCCATTGTATAAATATCCGGATGCATAGCGGGCGGGGACCCCGATTGACCGGCACATCCCGATCATGACATGGCTGAAATCCTGGCAGACTCCCTTTTTCATCGCGAATGCCTGTTCAAGGTGGGTATTCACATCCGTGATTCCCGCTTCATAGATAAATTCGGCGGTGATCCATCGCATGATGGCGGTTGCCTTGTCATAGACCGCTGCTTTGTCAAAGGTCAGATCGAGAGCCTGTCTCCAGATCTCGGGATGGATCGAAACCCACCGGCTTTCCTGCAAATACTGCCATATGTTCTCTTGAGCCAGCGGGTCATCATATTTTTCCATTCCGGATGAAAATCCTTCGTCCGAAATGATCAGCGACAGATTGTGGACCTTGAGAGTGCTTTCCACTTCCAGCTTGGTATGCTGGTTGGCCAGCTCGAAGTGATGGGTGGCGTTTTGGAAAAGATCCTCAAACCGTCTCAATCGCGTTGCCGGGATGACTTTGATAAACGCACCCAGGGTTTTCTGAAACGGAAAGGTGCGCGGCTCAAGATGAAGGGTGTTCACATTGTTCCAGACAGGTCCGGCGTAATGGAACACAGTCCGGTGCTTGACCGCCAATCTTGTCCCACCTGTGGCGGTCTCGGCAGGTAAATTCACTGCTGCTGCTTTTGTGTTTGGGGAGCATGCCAATCCGAAATCGCCGATGCCACCGGCCTTGGCTCAGGCGGCTTTAGATCGATTCTTTCCGGCAGGAGCACATAGGTCTCGAAAATTTCCTCGGCAATCTTGTTCAGCTTCGCCTGCATGATATCCAGGAATTCGTGCAGCCCCTGGTCCAGCGCGTCCTCTACCCCCCCATAATTAAGGGAACTGAGCAGTTTTCCCGATTCCCGCTCCGAATCGTTGGCATATGTCCCGCGATATGAGCCTGAGATCCGATGCAGGCTGGCATCCACCCGCTCGATGCAGTAGCGCACGGAGCGCGGAAAATCCGGGGAAAAAAGCAGGAAATTGATCACCGATTTCGCGGTGATTTCCTGCCGCGTCGTCCGAAAGGCTCCCATCGCCCCGCAGGATCTGAGAATGGCCGACCAGTGCAGAACCCCCGGCGAAGCACTTTCCAGGCCCTCCGCGCCCTTGGGGAAATAAGTCGAGATGTCAAGGAACCGGGTTGTCTTGTCAGCCCGCTCAAGATGACGGCCGAGATCCATGAAATCCCAGCCAGAACCACGCGCGGTCGTGGAGGTGGCGATGCCGAGGAAAGTCATCGAAGCCCGCCGGACCATGTCGTAATATCTTGGCGGATTTTCCGCAAGCAGACGTGAGGCGTCCGCAGATCTGGAGAAAAGATGGAGGGCGTTCAGCTCCTCCCATAACTCGTCCGAAAGCTGGTCGCGGACCGTCCGCGCGTTTTCGCGGGCATGACCGATACAGGAAACGATGCTGTTGGGATTGCGGATGTCTTCGGTGAGGAAACGGATCACCTGGTCGCTGCCAACATCATCGTAGAGCTCGTGAAACGCTTCTTCGTCCCCGGTGCTCAGAATGATCGGCTTCCAGAATCCCCGCAGGCGCTCGCTGTCAAGACTCTCGAAATCCAGCAGCAGCTGTTCGTTGACGTCAATCAGGCGCGCCAGATTATCCGCGCGTTCGACATATCGAACCATCCAGTAAAGCGTGTTCGCAACCCGTGAAAGCATCTTTCGTTATTCCTCCGATTTCATTCCGCTATTTCAGAACCCAAGTATCCTTGCTGCCGCCACCTTGGGAAGAATTAACCACCAGCGAACCTTTATTAAGTGCCACACGGGTCAGTCCGCCAGGCACGATTTTAACATCCGCTCCGTAAATAATATACGGGCGCAGGTCGATATGCCGGCCCTCCATTGCTCCATCGCACCAAGTCGGTGACCGCGAAAGAGCGACCACCGGTTGCGCAATGTAGTTTCTGCGATCCTCCTTGATCCGCGCGCGGAAGTCCTCGATCTCGTCGGGAGTGGCTTGCGGCCCCATCAACATGCCGTAGCCGCCTGATTCGTTGGCTGCCTTTACCACCAGTTCGGGAAGATTTTTCATAATGAAGTCAAAATCCTTGTCCTCCGAAGCGAGGTAGGTCGGGACATTGGGCAGAATCGGTTTCTGTCCGAGGTAATACTCGATCATTTGCGGCACGAAGTAATAGATCACCTTGTCATCGGCAACGCCGGTGCCGACCGCATTGGCCAGTGCGACGTTACCGGCCATATAGGCATTCATCAGTCCCGGGACACCCAGTACGGAGTCTTTGCGGAAAACCACGGGATCGATAAAGTCATCGTCAATCCGGCGATAAATCACATCCACACGCACCAAACCACGCGTCGTCCGCATATATACAAAGCGGTCCATCACGACGAGATCCTTGCCTTCCACAATGTCGATGCCCATTTGGCGGGCCAGGTAGCAATGCTCGAAGTAGGCGCTGTTGTAAAATCCCGGGGTAAGGAGCACACACACCGGCTCCCCTTCGCGGCGGGGGGAGATATGGTGAAGCATGTTCAGCAAATCACGCGGATATGAAGCCACCGGCCTCACCCCCAGGGAATCGAAAAGAGCGGGAAAGGCGCGCTTCAGCGCGTTGCGGTTTTCCAATAGATAAGACGCGCCGGAAGGGCAGCGGGCATTGTCCTCAAGCACATAGTAAGTGCCATCAGCTCCCCGGATCAGATCGCTCCCGCAAATATGAATGTAGATGTCCGCAGGCACATCCACACCCCTGAACTCCTTCCGGAAGTGGCGCGCTTGCTCAATGTAAAAACGCGGAATGACCTCGTCTTTTAGAATTTCCTGATCGTGATAGATATCATGAAGGAAAAGGTTCAGGGCGACAATGCGCTGGGTCAGGCCGGCTTCAAGGTGCTCCCATTCATCGGCCGGGATGACGCGGGGAACCGGATCAAATGGGAAAATCCGCTCCGAACCCTGATCGTCGTGATAGACATTGAACGTGATTCCCTGCCGCATGAAATACAGCTCGCTCGTCGCCTTGCGGGAGAGGAAATCATTGGTTTCCAGATTCTGGAATTTCTTGAATAACGGTTCGCAATGCTTTCTGACCTCGTTGTTGGAGGAAAACATCTCGTCATAAAAATTATCAGCGGCGTAGCCTTCGAACATGTATATAGGGTTTGGATTTGATTTATGTTTAGCAGCGCATGGGCCAAATTCAAAGTGCCGGCTTGTTTGTATAATCAGCTCCCGAAAAAGTGCGCGCTGCCGCTGCCACCCCCGTATGGAGCGCCAAGTCTTTCCGGAATTTCGATATCCGGAAAGAGCCGCTGGGCGGATTTTTTGGAATCCGCTTTGCCCATGAGCCAGCCCAAGCCCATGCCACAGAGCGCGAGAAGTGACATGGTGCCGATCGTTACGAGTGCCAGCCTCAGCGATCTACCGCCCTTGACCGGTGCCTCCTTACGCTCGAAATACGCTTTTAGATCGGCAGCTACCCCGGACACCATCCGTTCAATATACAGCTCGGGATTTTTTTCCTTTTCCGCATTCTGCAGGGCCTTGGAGATGATCTCAACCAGACCGTAAGCCGGCACTCCTACGCGCTCCCCCATCATACCTTCACTTGGTTCAAGGCCACGGCCGAAGCCCAGGCTTTTGGTATCCGACTCGAAGACGATCACGAGGCCACCGCCCTCGGGCAGCCATTCCTTCTGGAGTTGTGATGCGAGATCCGGTGCATTCGAGGAAATCAGCGCCCGCTCCAGCATGACAATCAGGCGGTATCCATGGTCCCTCTCCAGCTCCTGCAGCAATCCGATGATGCGCTTCGTTGCAGTGGGATTTTTCCTTAAAACCCCCTCCGGATCCGAAAGCCCGGTTGGTGGCGGCACTGGAATGCTACCATCCGGCAATCTCTGGGCCGGGAGCAACCCCGTCATGAGAAGCCATAAAAACCATACCAATTCGATGTTTCTCACTGCATTGAGTTTTCAAATCCAAGGCTGACTTACAATACCCAAAAAATGCCTCGGGCATCCCGCTCATTTCCAGCTTCCAAGCTCCCCTTCCCGCACCCTAACTCTACCCATGCGCGTCCTTGCCATCGATCCCGCGGTTCGTAACACCGGCTACGCCATTCTTGATGGCGACCTGCGTAAGCCGACAGTGCTCGCATACGATGTCATCTCCATCCCGAAAAACATTGCCCAGTCAGGAGCGCTGTCCGCGATCCGCAGCCACCTCATCCATCTGATTACCCAATATCAGCCTGATGAAGTCGCCGTCGAAGGCATCATTTACGTCCAATCACATCAAACCGCCATTTCGATGGGAGCCGC
>JACMMB010000138.1 GCA_014379305.1 Akkermansiaceae bacterium | reverse complement strand
GCCACCGCCCCGCCTGCCGCAGATTTCCTGAAAGCGGGCCAACAGCAATTCATCCTTTGTGGAGCCTGCCACGGCCAGCAAGGAGAAGGAACCGCCGCCGCCCCACCCTTGGCCGGTTCCGAATGGGTCAATGGCCCGGCTGAAAACCTCATCAAAATCCAGCTACGCGGCCTCATCGGTCCGATCAAAGTCAAAGGCCAGGAATATAACTTCCCCGCAGGAATGATGCCGATGGCCTACCAGACAGATGAGCAAATTGCCGGAGTTCTGACCTACGTTCGCAGCAGTTTCGGCAACAACGCCCCGCCCATCGCCGTCGCGGACGTGACTGCCTTGCGCAACATCGTTGGACAGCCCCAGATCAAAGCCTCCGAACTGACCCTACCGCAGGTCGCCGCCGCAGCTACGGCACTCGGTGGCGTTCCCGCACCTGTCTCGACCAAATACGCCAACATGACCGGGTCAATCGGCCTTCCCATGTGGCTGGTCATCCTCATTCCCATCTTCGCACTGATCTGCCTGATCGGAGTGTTCAAAAAATAACGCCGCGCTCACCTCACCAGGTCCGCCTCATACATCAGCTTGAAGCCGCTCCTCAACAACACCGAGGTGGCGAAATCATAGTCCTCCACATGCATTGCCAGCAGCGCCTGACCGCTTGGGCCCGGCAGCATTGCGTAGGCGAAATCCACATTCGTTTCCGCCACCATCAGAATATCCAGACATTGCAGCAAGCCAGGGCCGGCCTCCTTCAACGCAATCACCACGAGCTCGCATAAAGTATGCGGTATCCCCTTTTCACAGAAAATCGACTCCGCCAAATCCGTATCCGAGAGCACCAGCCTGGCCACGGTCGCATCCCGCGAATCCTGCACACTCAGCCCGATGACTTCGATGGACGAGCCGCGCAACAGCTTCACCAGCGAGGCCAGCGCACCCACCCGGTTCGGCAGCATCACCGCGAATTGCCTCACAGGAGATCCCTTTTCCGCGACCAATTTCTCTTCGGTTTCGATTTCCTGATCCATCTTCGTTTTGCGGGAAACTGAACTCAGCCACGCGGTCCGCGCAAATGAAGTGTGCTCGCCTCGCCGGTCGCAACCTCCTCAATCACCAGTTGGTTCGGCCGCACATCGTTTACGATGAACTCCCGGCCATCCTCAGAAGAAAATTTCTGTCCGGGCTTCGCCAAATATCGTTGTCCTGTCGACGCATCCTCCACCATCGCAACCGGATCGTGACTGACCGCAGGCCGCCCCGTCAACCACTCCCGCTGCCGGCCCCGCTCCTGATCCGCCACCTCAACCACCCCCACCTCGACTGGCTCGCCATTGTTTAATTTTCCTTCCTCCATTCTGTTCAAAACGCTCACCACCACCAGGCTGGATCCCGGCACTTTGTCACCGGCACGCAGTTCGATTTCATCCAGTTCCGACCCCGCCAAATGGATCGAAGCAACACCGCCTGAAACACGTTTTACTTCCACCGGCAATTCACGCTCCCTGTAGTGCCGCATGACCAGGGGTAATTCTTCAGCGTCCGCCGCTATCGTCGTTTCTTTCCCAACCTCCCCCTGAGGCATCGATTTTGGCCTGCCAATTCGCGCCCCCGCCAAGGTCACGGCAGCAATCCGCCCCGAGCTTCCTGCGGCCTGCACTTTTGCTACTCCGATTGCTTTGCCTACACCATCCTGACTTACAGTTTCACCTGCCGATCCGCTTGCCGAAATTTCTTCCGGCTCCGCCCTCGACTCCTCTAGATAATTGTCCATCGCCATCGCAACTTCCTCATCGGTATCAAGCGCCAATGACTCTCCTACCACCCCGGTTTCGATCATTTTCGCGATTTCCTCATGTCCTCCGGCCAGCGCAAAACTCTGTGCCGTATCTCCATCCTCCGTCGTCGCGAAACGGCTTGCTCCAATATCAATCAGCATCGCCACAGCCTCACTGTGCCCATTTTCCGCCGCAAGCATGAGCGGCGTCCGGCCATCCTCCATCCTTGCATAAACCGATGCCCCGTAGTTCGTCAGCGCATCAATCACCCCGGCTTTCCCAGTCAGCGAAGCCAGCAGTAAAGCCGCATCCAAATCCTCACGGTGATACTGTGCAAGCTCCTCAATCGAACCCTCCCGCCCGTTTGTTACCGCCAGCATCAGTGCCATGAAACCATCGCCGTCCTTTACTTTCGGATCCGCACCTTGGCCCAACAGCCATTTCACCATGGCCACCTTGTCAGCCACGACCGCCATCATCAACGCGGTTCTTCCCCCAGCGCCCGGCTCATCAATTGAAAAGCCCCGATTCAATAAAAACCCGGCTGCCTTTTGCGCTCCCTCGCCCGCTGCAACATGCAAGCCGTTGTTCCCGCTCACATCCTTTGTTTCTATGGCAAATCCTCCGTCCACCATTTTTTCCATCACTGCCACATCATTCCCGCCAATCGCCCCGAACCAACCCGCCGCGGTCATTTCATACCCCGCTTCCTTCAACTCCTTCTCCATCGTTTCCGATTTCTTTTTGCAATTCACAATGCCCAGGCACAAAACGCAAATGGCTAGAATCCTAGAAAAGCTCATGGCTGCCAATACTTCAGTAAGGTTAACTATTCAACCTCCATTATTGGTAAATACTTAATTCTGAACAAATCCGCGCAACCATACCGCTCATTTCATACCTCCTATTATTATGTCAGCGACAGAAGCTCCGGCCCAGAGCTCTCCGGCAACCACCGCCTGGCGCGCGTGGCTCGAAGAGCATGCCCCAAAACTTTTCCTTTTTGCCCGCAACCAAACCCGCACCCATGAAGATGCCCAGGATGTCCTTCAGGACGCCGTCGTCAAACTCGTCGAAAAAATTCGCGCGGGTGAATTTGTCGGCGGTCAGGAGGCCTGGCAACCATACCTTTACACCACCATCCGTCGTCTCGCCATCGACCTTTCCCGCAAGGATGACCGCCGCAAGCGCCGCGAAGACAATGTTTCCGCGGATATCGAAGCCAACCAATTCGAGGCCTTTCATCCTTGGTTTGATTCCGAGGGCGGGGATGACGAGACAAGGAGCCAGCTCGAAAATGCGCTCAAAACCCTGCCTGAAAAATTTTCCGAAGTCATCGTCATGAAAGTATGGGGAGAACGCACCTTCGCGGAAATAGGTGAAGCCCTGCAGATTTCTCAAAACACAGCAGCCTCGCGGTATCGCTATGGACTGGAGGCTCTTAAGCGTGAACTCGGAACCGCCCGTCGCCGGGGAGACCTCTCCATTTGAAAAAATTATCCTTCATACAAACATCAGATATCCCACATTTCGCATTCGCATGTCCAAAATTCCTTCCATTCTCGAACAACAACTCAACGTCCTAAAACCCTCCGGTCTCGACGATGCCTTTCTACTCCGGCTCACCTCATCTGCCGAGGGGCTCCTCTTGCAACCAACCGCCGAGGAGCTGGAATTTGTAAGTGAACTCCGCGCGATCACGCCCCGCCGGGTTTCTTCCGGCATGCATTCGAAACTTTGCGGCATCATCGGCGACACCCCATTTGCCGCGGACGAAAAAATCGTTTTTTTCAATAAGTCCAAATCTCTTGAAAGCAGCTCCAAGTCCGGCAAGCGCACGAATATCATTCGTCTGAACCTCGCTGCGGCAGCTGCTGTTGCCATTCTCGGATCCCTCGCCGCCCTGATGCTTCCGGGGGGCGAGTCATCCAAGGTTCCTCTCGTTTCCAGCACCCCCGTTGGAAGCAATCCCGTTTCATCACAAAATTCGGAAAATTACATCCCCGCCAGCTACAACCGCAATCTCAGCGACACCCGCGACGAAGGGGTTATCTGGCAAACAAAAAATCAATCACACCGGGTTCTCCGCCTTACCTACACCGAGCGGGTAACCCTCAAAAATGAGAAAGGTGGAACCGTTGAAGTCGAGCAACCAAGAGTTGAATACGTCATCATTCCCGAAAAAATCGACTGATAAATTTTCAGACAATTCCATTCGACTACTACGCTTATAGTATAACAAACCGTATGAAAGTGAAATTCATTTCCGTCAGCCGCATCGCCGGAGGTGCCGCCATCCTCCCATTTGCCGCAGCCGTAACTACCGCACTTGCCATCGAGCCTCCTCCTGATACCGCGCAGCCGCCTGCAGCCCTCTTGGAGGACACTGAAAAAGATTCCCCTCCTGACAACCAGCTCGAACCCAAGCCTTCCGTGGGTAAAACCATTCCATTTCTAGGCCTTGCGACCGCTCCTCTTCCCGAGATGGTCGCGGATCATCTTGGAATCGAGCCGGGCTCCAGTGTCATCATCCGCACGGTCTGCCCGGATAGCCCCGCCGCAAAATCCGGACTCGCGCCCAACGACATCATTCTCCGGGTCAACGAAACCGCCATTGGCAACCCCGAGGCACTCACCTCCGCCATTCGCCTTATGAAGGGTGGCGACAAAGTAGCCATCCATCTCATTCATAAGGGAAAACCGCTTAGCACCGAAGTTACCCTAACCGAGCGGCCTGCGGATCAAATCGCACAGCTCGATCAGGAACCTCTTCTTGATGGTATCCCTAAAGCCCATGCCGACCGCTTGCGCGGCCTGATAGAGCAAAATCTCAACGCTTTTGGCAACGGCAACGAATCGGCTCCGGATCATCAATTTGAAAATACCTTCCGGCAAATGCGCCAGCGCATGGATCACGCATTTGAAAATTCAACGCATCCACAGCTTGCCGATGGCGCCATCCAATTCCAACAGAACTCCACCGTCCGCATGATGGATAACGAAGGCTCCATCGAAATTCAATCGTCCAACGGAGATACGGAAGTGACTGTTCGCGACACCAGAAACGAGGTCCTCTGGAGTGGTCCTTGGGATACCGCCCGAGACAAAGCCGCCGCGCCCGACGATATCCGCAAACGCATTGACCGCATCAACGCCGGCAATGGCAAGGGCTTCAGTTTCCGTTTCGGCAAACCCCGCTCACCCGGTACCATCGACAACTGACGGATAAAATTTTCCAGGGAGGCAAAGACACACCCGCGTATGGCCCAGCCATCGCGGGTGTGTTGATTTAAGAACCATCATCCCACGCGCGCTAAAGAAAATCCAGGCAGTCTACCGATGCCCCAACTGTCGTTTTATCGCATTGATGATGACCTCCAGATCGGAGGTCTTGCTTACAAATGGCAGGCCGCCTTTCATTTGTAACTCGCCTGGATCCTCGGGGTTTTCCTCAACCAAAGCGGTCAAAATCAGCACCTGGGTCTTTGAAAGTTCAGGCACAGCGCGCAATGCATTCACAACATCACCTCCATCCATCCTGGGCATTACCAGATCAATGATACAGAGGTCCGGAAGAAAATCCTTGGCTTCACTGACCGCTTTGGCGGGATCATTGACTTGCCTCACCTCAAATCCGGATTCTTCCAGATTCGCCGCTAACAACTCGGTGAAATCCACTTCGTCATCGATTAACAGGATTTTTGGTAAAATATTCACGCTTCAATCATCGCCATTTTTTTTGAGCAAGCAAGCCGGATGCTCAATCCTTGTTTACTCTCATTGTAAGTATCGCAACCGCGCCACTTCGGTCTTTCCGATTTGAAAGAGTCAGCTCCCCGCCATGAAGCTCCGCAATTTTTCGCGAAACAGTGAGACCAAGCCCTGTGCCCTTGCCTGTCGATTTGGTTGTGAAAAACGGATCGAATACCTTTCCCACCGCTTCTTCCGGGATTCCTTTGCCTGTGTCGGTCACCGTGATTCTGACCATTTCGTCGCCTTCCCGTAGCCGCTCGCGGAGACGGGAACCTTCGTCATGGACGACGTTTTCCATACTCATCATTTCCGTTCGGATACTGAGCGTGCCGCTCTCTTCCATGGAGTGCATCGCATTGATGAAGAGGTTCACCAAAACCTGTTCGATCTTTGTTTGATCCACTTCGACCAGGGGTAGATTTGCGGTTGGCGCGAAAACCAGCTCGATACCCGAATTGTTAAGCTGGTATTCCACGAGTTCCAAGGCGTCGCGCACCAATTTGTTGGCATCGTGCGCTTGGAATTCCAATCGTCTTTCCGATGAATAGTCCACCAAACCGCGCACGATCTTCTTTGCCCGGTCAATCCCCCGCTTCATTCGTTCAATGGTTTCCAGCGCCTTCTGGTCATCGGCTGGCAGCCGGCGGGCCAGCAGCTCCAGGCCCATCCCGATCATGGCCAATGGGTTCTTCACCTCATGCGCGACACCTGCCGCAAGCCGCCCCACAGATTCCATTTTTTCCGCTTGGATCAACTGCTCGTGGGCAATTGTCAGTTTCTCATGAGCCTGCATCAGTTCCTGATTGAGATCCTGAAGCGATTGCTCGGCCCGCTTCCTCTCGGTGATGTCCGTGGAAATACCCCCGACCGCATAAATCTCGCCATCGAGATCCCGCATTGGAAATTTGACGGAAACATACGCGTGTTCCCCGTCCGGCAACGCCAACATTTCTTCAAACTGCACCGGCTGGCCGCGTTCCAGCACCAATCGGTCATTCTTCTGCAACCGCCTGACCAGCACGTCGTTTCCCAGAAAATCAAGGTCCCTTTTCCCAACCACATCCTCGGACTTTACCTTGAACAAATCCTCGAACTTCCGATTGATCATCAGATATTGGCCACTCGCCGATTTCGCATACATCGGCGAGGGACTATTATCCACAATTTCCTGCATCCGATGCTCCGTTTGCCTGAGCGCCTCCCGCGCTTTCTCCTGTTCGGTCACATCCCGATTGATCCCCACAATGCCGAACACCTTTCCATTGCGGTCCCGGACTGGAACCTTCGTCGTAAGCAGGCGGCGGATTTCGCCATTTGAATTTCTCACCCGACTGCCCGCATTGATCACCATCTGCCCCGCATCCATCAGCTTGCGATCCTCTTCGATCAAACTGTTCGCTTTTTCCTCATCGAAAAAATCAAAAGGTGTCTTGCCCGCCACTTGATTCGCATCATCGCATCCGAGCGACTCGGCCAATGCCCGGTTCACCACGATGTAATGCCCCCCCACATCGCGGATATAAATACTGTCCGGAATTCCATCCAGCAGAGTGCGCAGCGTGTTCTTCTCCCGCTCCAAAGTATGTTGAGTCTGAATGAGCTCTGTCACATCGCTCGAAATCCCGAAAGTTCCGACGATCCTGCCCTGTTTGTCACGGAATGGCAGTTTTGAACTTAAAACCCATCCAACGCTACCATTTGCGAAGACCTCCTTCTCCACAAATTTCTCGATCCCTTCCCCGCTTTCCATGATTTTCACCTCGTCCGCGCGCGCGGGCTTCGCATGTTCATCGGTGAAATAGTCCGCATCCGTTTTCCCAATCATATCCTTCGGCGAAGCGGCGCCCAGAGATTCCGCCAAGGCTTGGTTGACCTGAAGAAATCTCGACTCCCTATCCTTGAAATAGATTCCCGATGGCACCGAATCCATCAGGGCGCAAAAATACCTTTCCAGCTCATCACGCCGCATCCGCACCCGTCGCAGCTTCTGCGAATTCTTGAGCAATTCCACCCGTGCCGAACCCGATCCCGCCACCAGCAACAACACCAGAATCAAACAAGCCCCGAGACATCCCCACCGAAGCCACCCCGGCAAATCCTCCCCCACCGCAAGTGCCACGACCAAAAAAATCAGGCCCGCACCCATCGAAGCCATCAAGCGTTCTTTTCCAAATGCCATTCTTCATTCAAGCAAGCCTGGCGCGACTGGGCAATCTCTCTTCCGCCTCAAGTCGAGCGGAATGAACACAAAAAAAGGCAGAGCTTGCGGCCCCGCCTTTTTGGTTATGGTTGTTGAATCGTGATAAATGTTTCCTGGCTGGTGAGGCGGCATCGGCAGAAGCTCATGGGATTCTGCCGATGTCACATCATTGTGGATTCATTTTTGCCATCGATTCGGTTTGTATTTTTCAAAGGCGGAACTGCCATAGGCCTTCCGTTTCACGATCACGCCATGCGGGCCGACGCGATATCGGATCCTGCAGGATGCGGATGGCTTTGCGACCCCCGGCGAAGAGGAACGATTCGCAATCGATCACTACGACATCGAGACCCATATAATAGGTGTCGTTGAGGGTGGTGACGGATTCCGCTCCGAATACTTCGGCGAGGTGTAATTGCAGCAGATGGGCTTCTTTTCTGCCGAGGAATAGGAATGCGGGGGTCT
>JACMMB010000137.1 GCA_014379305.1 Akkermansiaceae bacterium | reverse complement strand
TGAAAGGACGTGAGTTACCCGGATGTGAAACCGAGGCGTGGCCCTTGCCAAGTAGGAAGGCGGCTTCCAAGGCCTCAAGCAGGCGGGAGTTATTTTCCGGGGTGATTTTAAGCCGGTCCTGGATAACGAGCAGCGAGGCGCGGAGTGGCGGCAGCGTGGAACACGGAGCCGCGTCAGTGCGGTAGGTTTCGCCATTGATCAGCACACGGAGGTAACCTTGGGCGTTGAGGAATGGAAACAGGTCCTGGGGATTTGCGCCGACTGGAATGGGGATGGGAAAGGTGATCAGAACATTCTCACCGGAAAGGTTTTGGTGAGTCCAGGCGGCGGCGGATTCGGGAGAGTCAGGCTGGATTTTTTCGCCCGTATCAGGATCATAGCCACTCGCCAGCCGGGCGAAGAGGAGTTTCAGGTAGTCGTTGATTTCAGTAAGGGTCCCGACTGTTGATCGGGTGGTGCGTACATGGTTTTTCTGCTCAATCGCGATAGCGGGGGGGATGCCTTCGATGGAATCGACGAGAGGCTTGTCCATGCGGTCGAAAAATTGACGGACGTAAGGGGAGAAGGTTTCGACGTAACGCCGCTGGCCTTCGGCGTAAAGGGTATGAAAGGCGAGGGATGATTTTCCAGATCCAGAAGGGCCGGTTACCACCGTGAGTTTCCCCAAAGGAATGTCGAGATCGATGCCCTGAAGATTGTGTTGGCGGCAGCCGCGAAGGGCAATAACAGGTGGTTTGTTTTGCTTTTCAGACTTTTCAGGCACGCCGGAGACTAGGCAGGAAATCGTGATTCGCCAGTGGAAGTGCGGACAGTGCGTATTTTTCGGCGTATCGTGGCATTGACAAGGACGTGACGAAGGCCTAATCAATCGTCTCCCGCGCCGGTTACGGCGGAGTCGCCAAGTGGTAAGGCAATGGTTTGCAAAACCGTCATTCGTGGGTTCGATTCCCACCTCCGCCTCCAGTCACAATCAGCGGCGGCTGATATTGTGAGGAGTGTTTCCGTTTCCGAGATGCTGAACTTGGTTTGTATTCTGTTCAGGACGTGCCATGATCTGAGATTCAGAACTACCCTACCCTTTTGCTGAGACATCAAATTCCTCGCTTATGAGTTCGCTAGGTACACTTCGTATAAAATATTAAAGATTGAAGTACACTTAAATTTAAAAATGCCTTTGATCGGGCTAAATTAGCCAAATTTTTTATAAATTCTCATCCTGTAAGCTGGATTCCAGTATCTTTCTGTCCTTATAAAAGTTCATAACTAACTAATAATAAGAACAATTTTGATTAATTAAAAAATCCTCACTTTATTCTTGAGGCTAAGTGTACCAAAGTGTATCTTGAACGGGTTGACGCGATAGTCACCCTTCGATGATTCCTCAGTTCAAACAATATCAGGGCACCTTCCCTTACAAGACAGACTCGAAAAACCGAGTCAATGTCTATCCCTCGTGGCGGCCTGCCCAAGGCGAAGGTATATCTCTGATGGCTTCGGTTTCCGAGGGCGTGAACATTCTCAAAGTTCTGACCGACGAGGCAGTCAATTATCGACTTGAACGTATTGAAAAGCACGCCACTGATCCAAAGGAAGAGTCCCGGCTCAAAACCAAGCTCAAGCGTCATCTGCGCGATGCGAGCGTCAATGAACAGGGCAAACTTCTCATCCCCAGGGATCTGGCGGCTCATGCCGGAATCTCTCCGGATTCGGATGTGATGCTCTCCGCCGCTGACAGCCATTTCGAAATCTGGAATCGCGCGAAGTACGAAGAAAAGTTCGGAACCTTCGCCGTGCCGGAAATAGAAGACGAACTCGGCATTTTCTAAATTTACCTACTCACCTCGCCCACGCCCGACTGACATACATGCTGTTCAACCCACCAACTCCCGCAAACGTAGCGGTCCACCTCACGGCGGTCTCCGACGTGTTCGCCCGTGCGCGGGAGTTGGGTTCACTTTCCAATGGTTTCAAAAACCGATTTCTTGCGCTCGGGACAGCACAAGTTTTCGAAATTACGGACGCCGCCGCCGCTCCTGGCTGGTTGTCGGCACGGCGTCCGTTTCCCTTTTCAACTGCCTTTCTGGCTGGGCGTATGAGGTCTCTCGGGACAGAGCTTCACTCGCTATTTAAACCGATGCGTCGCGCTGCTCCTGGCTGGTTGTCAGTGCGGCCATCGGTGAATTTTTCAACAAGATCACAAAACCATGCGCTCGGGACAGCACGGGGTTTTGCTTTATCGGACGCCGATGCCGCTCCTGGCTGGTTGTCGGCCTCGGCGTCCGAACCATTTCCGCCTGAAAATTATCATCTTCCCGTGCTGGCCAATGAAGTCGTGCAATACATGGACGCCAGGCTAGGGAAATTTATCATCGATGGCACTCTCGGCGGGGGTGGTCATTCCGAATTGCTTTTGGAAACGGGAGCCCGCGTCCTTGGTGTTGATCGCGATCCCGAAGCTCTAGCTCATGCGGGCCAGCGACTCGGCAGGTTCGCTTCGCGCTTCTCAACATATCAGGGCAACTTTTCCGAAATTCCTGATTATGCGGGCAAATCAGGTGAGCTTGCCGATGGCTTGCTGCTTGATCTGGGAGTTTCATCACGCCAGCTTGATTCCGCGCCGCGTGGTTTTTCCTTCATGCGTGAAGGACCTCTGGACATGCGCATGGGGCCGACCACTGCCTTGACTGCCGCCAGTCTGGTCAACACATGGTCTGAAAGCGAGATCGCCCGCATCCTGTTTACATTCGGTGAAGAGCCAAGAGCACGCCGCATCGCGGCAGCCATCGTCAAGCAGCGTGACCATAATCCTTTCGCTACCACTACCGAACTTGCGGCCTGTATAGAAAAAGCGATTGGTCGCAACAGCCGCATCCATCCCGCCACCCGCGCTTTTCAGGCAATCCGCATGGCGGTCAATGAAGAACTCGAATCACTTTCCTCCATCCTTTCATCCGCCTCAAAAATTCTGAAACCTGGAGGCCGGCTGTTGATTATCACATTCCACAGCCTGGAGGACAGGATGGTGAAACGGTTCCTCAGGCACCATTCCCAACCTTACATCGATGATCCAACCTGGACGTCCGCAAGGCCCAATCCGGATTGCCAATTTCAACTTCTTTCCAAAAAAGCCATCGCACCAAGCACCCGGGAAATCTCCGCCAACCCAAGAGCCCGCAGCGCAAAGCTTCGGGTCGCTCAGCTTTTGGGGCCAAAATCCGCTGCTTCATAATTCGCCCTTACCGTCTGTAGATCAATGAACCGCCGCCGCCAAACCACGCACTCGAAAATTTCACCGGTCGTCATTGTCGCTCTCATTCTCGCAGGCGCCATCGGTGCGGTGGGAGGTGTGATCAATGTGTATTATAAGAACTGCCAGATTCATACCTCCCGGGAAATTGATGCCATTGAGCGGCGAATCGAGGAACACCACCTCAACATCCGCACAGTGCAAATGAGAAGCGATCAGATCCTCAATCTTTTCGTCATCCGCAAGCAGCTTGAGGATCTCGGAACTGATCTCCGGCCTATTCCGCCGGGCATTTCCGAAGATATCAGCGGCCACCCGCCATCTGCCGTCGCCTCCCTTGAAACCAAGCTGTGAACCGCGACTTCCAAAATCGTTGTATCATTCTATGCCTCGTTTTAGTGGCCCTGCTCAGCACCCTCTCGGCGCGTTTGGTGCAGATTCAATTGGTTGAGCGGCAGCGCTATGCGGATTCGTCCGCCAAAGCTTATCTGCGGACAGAACGGCTGCCGGCGATCAGGGGCATGATCGTTGACCGAAACGAGGAGCCCATTGCCAGAAGTATTCCGGTCGCCCATTTATACGTGGATAAAAACCATTTGCTTGATCCCAAGCTCGCCTCCTTCGGCCTTGCATATCTGCAGGCATCCAACGAACCCGGCTGGCAAAAGGTTTCCAAAGAAGACCGGATCCGGCGGATCCATGCCATACGCGGTGCGATCCTTGAGCGCGAAACACCGGACGCCATCGTTCGCAAGCATCTGGCACTGGCGATCAGGCTTCTCGCGAGACCTGTGGGCATGCGCCGTGATGAGCTGCGTGGGAAAATCGAAAACTCCAAGGCCACCTGGTTTCCCCTCGCCAAAGACATTCCCGATGACATCGCGGAGCGGCTTCGCGAAACGGTGGAGGAAAATTATCTCCAGGGGTTCGAGTTCGAAAACTCCATCAAACGCTGGTATACCAATCCAAAGCTGGCAGCCCACCTTACTGGCTTCACGGGTGAAATCACCGAGAAGGCTCCATCCGGTAAGGACTCCTTTCGAATAGTCGGACGCTTTGGAGTCGAGTCCGCGCTGGAGGAATATCTGGCAGGTCGCGATGGCCGCCGCGTGCACAAGCGAGATGCCCGCGGTTTGATAGTTCCTGGAAAATCCAACAGCTTGCTCCCTCCGCGGGCGGGCCTCAATATCAAGCTCACCATAGACATCGGCATGCAGGCCATCGTTGACGAGGAACTCGAAGCAGGACTTGAAAAATACAAATCCAAGCGTGGCGCGGTCATCGTCATGGACCCCAATAACGGCGAAATCCTTGCCATGGCTTCCCGTCCGCACTTTGACCTCAATTTCAGGGAAAACCTCGATAAGGACGACCGTTCCTCGAACTACGCGATCCAGGCCAAATACGAACCGGGCTCGACCATTAAAATCATCCCCACGGCAGCGGCATTGGAGGAAAAACTCGTTTCACCAACGACAGTGATCCACTGCCCGCACGTGCTTCAGGAAAGAAAGTTTACCGTCGAAGATTCCCATTCGGGTGGCGCGCTTTCCTTCGAGCAAATTCTACAGAAATCGAACAATGTCGGATGCTGGAAACTGGCAAAGCAGCTCGGCGTCCGCCGTTATTATGATTACGTGCACCGTTTTGGTTTTGGCGAATGCAGCGGCATCCAGCTCAGTGGTGAAAACCCGGGAACGGCTGCGGTCCCCAAGCTTCCGATCGATTTTTCACGCTCCGCCTATGGCTACTTTATCGGTGTCACTCCCATCCAAATGGCAGCCGCATATTCCGTCATTGCCGGGGACGGACGCTTGCTGAAGCCGAAAATCATCAAGGCTGTCGTTGCCAATGACGGCACCGTGATTGAAGACTTCGCGCCAGTGGTGCGCGGGAAAGTCATTTCACCGGCAACTGCCGAAAAAATGCGCCGGGCCTTGCACAAAGTAACCCTTCGCGGAGGCACAGCGACCCTGGCCTGCGTTCCCGGTCACAAGGTCTGCGGAAAGACCGGAACCGCGATCAAGCACGATCCGAAGCGCGGAGGCTACATCAAGGGTGGATATGTTGTATCCTTTGCCGGCTTCATGCCTGCGGATCGCCCGGCTTTTGTTTGCTATGTGGTCGTTGACGAACCCATGACCACCGAGGTACCGCGTTACGGCGGGCAGATTGCCGCGCCAATCTTCTCCAAAATCGCCACCCGCCTCGCCGCACACATGAATCTTCAGCCCACCGAACCGATCCCGGCTCCAAATTCTCCGGTTGCAACCAGGTAGCCCGCCTTTTTTGAAATGCTTCTCCGCACCCTAACAGCTCCACTGAAAAGAGTCACCGTCTGCGGGCCGCTGGACCAGGAAATCGATGCCCTCACCGCGGATTCACGCGAGACCGGGGAGGGCAAACTCTTCGCCGCAATCCGGGGCACCAGCATCGATGGACACAGGTTCACTGCGGAAGCGATTTCACGCGGCACTCCTGCAATTCTGGCGGAATCCGCACCACCCGAAAATCTCCCGGCTTCCACCGCGTGGCTGCACGTGCCCGACAGCCGCTCCGCTCTCGCAGTCATGGCCGCCGCATTTTATGAAGAGCCTGCCGGAAATCTAAGCCTTGCCGGCATAACCGGCACCAATGGCAAAACGACCACGGCGTTTCTATTACATCACATCATGAAAAGCGCCTGGCACCGCGCCGGGCTGCTCGGAACCATTCTGATAGATGACGGTGAAAACCAGACCCCGGCCAAACATACCACTCCGGGAGCCATAGAACTCAATGCCATACTCGCCGGATTTCGCGATAACGCCTGCCGCGGAGCAGTCATGGAGGTTTCCTCTCACGGTATTGATCAGAAACGCGTCCACCACATCGCCTTTGATGCCGCGGTGTTCACCAATCTCTCTCAGGATCACCTCGATTATCACGGCACCATAGGGAAATACATGGAGACCAAGGCCTCCTGGTTTCATGAGCTTGCTGCAGATCCACAGGGGAAAAAGCCCACCGCGATCATCAATACCGACGACGCCCGTGGCAATGACCTCGCCACCTCTCTTGCTGGCAAAATGCCGGTCATTCGCTACGGCTTCAACGTCCGCTGTGATTTTCGCGCGAACAATTTCCAGCAAAAGGCCAGCGGCATGTCATTTGAACTCACGGCAAAAGGAAAATCGTTTCTGGTCCGCGCGCCGCTGATTGGCCGGTTCAACGCCTACAACATACTTGCAGCAATTTCCGCCGCATCCGCCTGCGGCATCAAACCCCGCCAGGCAACCGCGGCTCTCGCCGATTCTCCGCAGGTCCCCGGTCGGATGGAAAACGTTGGAAATGCGGGTGGGGCAACCGTTTTCGTCGATTACGCCCATACTCCCGATGCTTTGGAAAATGCCTGCCGCACGCTGAAAGAACTCGATCCGCGCCGTCTCATCACCGTCTTTGGCTGTGGCGGGGATCGGGATAAGGGTAAACGTCCGCTCATGGCAGCCGCCGCTGCTCTCTTCAGCGACGTATTGATCATCACCTCGGACAATCCGCGCTCAGAAGATCCCCGGGCAATCATCCAGGACATCGAAGCCGGATTGCCGAAAAAGTTCGCCGCCATTTCAATCACCGACCGGGCCGAAGCCATCGACGCGGCGCTGGAAAACTCCCGCTCCGGAGACATCATTCTCATTGCCGGAAAAGGCCACGAAACATACCAGCAATTCGCCGACCGCAGCATCGATTTTGATGACCGCAAAAAGGCCTCGCTCGCCCTCAGGAAACGCTCACTCGAAATCGCCGAAAAGCGCGCCAACCCCGACTCCAACTTTTAAAGCACTGAATCAATCATCCACCGAGCCGTCAAATCGTTTGCAGCCGCCTAAAAACGAAAATGAAAATCACTGCCGAAAAAATATGCGAAATCCTCGATTGGAAAATCATCGCGGGCTCTGCTCTAGCGGAGGTCACTTCGGTTTTCACAGACTCGCGGAAACCTATTTCAGGAGGGTTATTCATAGCCCTCAAGGGCGAAAATTTCGACGGTGACGCATTTGCGCAAAAGGCGCTGGAAGACGGGGCGTCCATTGCGCTGGTGCGCAACTGGAAAGGCGGTGCTTTACCGGAAGGCAAGGCGGTTATTGAAGTCCCCGATCCGCTTTTCGCCTTGCAGCGGCTGGCGCATTGGTGGCGCAGCCAGCTCGATATCCCGGTCGTTTGCATCACCGGATCAAATGGCAAAACCTCGACCAAGGACTTCACCAAGGCGGTGCTTTCCCAGGCTTTCAATGTCAACGCGACCAAAGGAAATCTCAACAACCACATCGGTCTTCCGCTGACTGTGCTATCAACTACCGGCAACCACACGGCGGCGGTCTTTGAAATCGGCATGAATCACAGCGGCGAGCTTTCACCGCTCTGCGAGATTGCGCGCCCGAAGTACGGTATAATTACCAACATCGGAACCGCGCACATTGAATTTCTCGGTTCTCAAAAAGCGATTGCCGAGGAAAAAGGCACCCTTGGACGTTACCTGCCGGAGAACGGGATGCTATTCACTCCCGCCGGATGCGAATTCAACGAATATTTCCGTGCCCGCACCCATGCGCGTTTGATCCCGGTAGGTAACGGGCGAGGCCTTGTCCGTGCTGAAAATCTTCGTCCTCAAGCTGGTGGCACACTTTTCACACTGGTTATCGAAGGCGAGAAAACCGCGGAAGTTTTCATCCCCGTCCCGGGCAAACACATGATTACCAACGCTCTGCTTGCGGCAGCCGTAGGTTGGAAAATGGGCATATCGCCCGAAGAGATCGCTGCCGGGCTTTCCAATGTCCATCTCACCTCAGGACGGATGCGGCGGATTGATCTGGATGGAATCACCCTGTTTGATGATACCTACAATGCGAATCCGGAATCGATGGAAGCCGCCATCGACACTCTGGCGGAAACTGAAATTTCACCAGGCCGCAAACGCATCATCGTCCTCGGTAAAATGGGTGAACTCGGGAGATTCGCGGAGGCCGCCCATTTAAGGATCGGCCAGCTCGCCACTTCGAAAGGCCTCAAGCTCATTGCTGTTGGCGAAGGTGCCGAAGGAATCGCCGAAGGCGGCTCGGCGCCCCATTTCCTGGATATTCATGACGCTGCGGCCTGGCTTATCGAGAATGCCAAGACTGGCGATGTCATTCTCTTCAAAGGAAGCCGTACAGCCGCCATCGAAAAAGTTCTCCAAACCGCCTTTCCTACCGCATGTTAACCGCCATTTACGATTTCTGGCTGAATGCTTTTCAAGCTGAACAATCTGCGGGAACGCAGGGTTGGGCACACAGTTTCACGTTCCTGAATCTATTCAAGTATGTGACTTTCCGCGCAGCCACGGCAGGTCTTCTGGCTTTCGGCATATCCATCCTCATCGGCCCCCGCATCATCCGGAAACTCATCTCGATGAAAGTCGGCCAGCCGATCCGAACCGCTGAGGAGGTGCATAAATTAGCGGAACTGCACGGCGGCAAAATCGGCACTCCCACAATGGGTGGCGTCCTGATTATTTCGGCGGTTCTCATTTCCACGCTTTTCTGCGCGCGCATTTTCAATCCATTTGTCGCCGTTTGCGCCGTGACGATGTCCGCTTGCGGACTGCTCGGCTTTGTCGATGACTACACCAAGGTCAAAAAGAAAAATTCCGCCGGTATTTCCAGCAAGACAAAACTCGGTTGGCTATTTGTGATCGCCTTGATCGCCGCCTGCTTCATCTATTTCAAAACGGAAATTTCAGGTTTTGGCGCAACCCCCGAGCAAATTCAGAATCAAGTCGCCGGCTATCGACTTGGCGATCAATGGATCGGAATCGGGGATATTTGCTTCCCTCTCTTCAAGGTGCCGATCATCAGCCTGGGTATTCTGGTTATTCCCTTTTTCGGGCTGATCATTATCGGTTGCTCAAACGCGGTAAATCTAACCGACGGACTGGATGGACTTGCCACGGGCTGCACCATTTCAGTTGCGCTATCCTATGCGGTGCTTGCCTATCTTGCCGGTCATTTCTTCATGGCTACCGACTATCTGGTCATCCCGCACAACCGCTACATCGGCGAGCTTGCGGTTTTCCTGATGGCGCTTGTGGGCGCTTCCTTTGGCTTTCTATGGTTTAACTGCCATCCGGCAAAAGTGTTCATGGGCGATACCGGTTCACTGGCGATTGGCGGAGCTCTCGGCACAGCCGCCATCTGCACCAAACAGGAACTGCTGCTTGTCATCATTGGCGGGGTGTTTGTGGTGGAGGCGCTTTCGGTTATGCTGCAGGTCGGTTCATTCAAACTGCGGAAAAAACGGATTTTTAGAATGGCACCCATCCATCATCACTTCGAGCTGCTAGGCTGGCACGAATCCCAAGTCATTATCCGTTTCTGGATCCTATCCATCATGCTGGCCCTGTTTGGTTTGGCTCTGCTCAAAATCGCCTGATTCATTGTGAACGACCCTTTCTCCATTCTCGATAAGCATGTCGCCGTATTCGGCGCCGGCCGTTCGGGGCGCGCAGCTGCCGCGCTGGCGCAGCGGGAAGGGGCGATCGTGTCAATCTGGGATCAGGGAGGACCGGAGGTATTTGAGAAGGTGCCTCGCGGAATCGAGATTCATCCGAAGTTCACCGAGGCGGATGCAGAAAATTTTACCGCTGATTTGATTGTTATCAGCCCGGGAATCGACACCTTCTCCCCGCTGGTAAAAGCCTTTTCCAAAAAAGCGCCCTTGATCGGCGAGACCGAACTGGCCTCGAAATATTATACTGGCGGGATCATCGGAATTACCGGAACGAACGGCAAGACCACGACCACGGAACTCGTTTCGCTAATTTTAAAACAGGCCGGTCTCGGTGGCACTCCATGCGGAAATTACGGTGCTCCCTTGTCAGAAATTCTTCTCGCCCCGAACGTCCCGGCCGCCATCGCGCTGGAACTTTCCTCGTTTCAATTGGAAACCATTGAGAACCTGCGGCCAAGAGTTTCCATCTGGTTGAATTTCGCACCGGATCACATGGATCGTTACCCGACGGTAGAGGATTACAAAAATGCCAAGCTGCGTATTTTTAAAAACCAGCTCCACGAAGATGCGATGGTCGTCCGCCATGGGGAAGACATCGGGAATCAGTTGGCGAAATTGATCACATTTTCGACAGAATCCCGCGCTGCGGACTTTTTCTCGGATGGCGTTACCATCACGCACCAGGGCCGGATATTACTCGATCTCGAGGCTGAGACTTGCTTGCGTGGTCTGCATAACGCCGAAAACGCAATGGCCGCGATGGCTGCCTGCATGGCTTATGGCATCGATCCGACAATCATTCCGGATGCCCTTCAGGGCTATGCTCCGCCGGCGCACCGTTGCGAACTGATCCGCACGCTGGATGGTGTGGAATATCTCAACGATTCAAAGGCAACAAACATTCACGCATTGGAATCGGCCCTGCGCTCGCAGGATCGTCCGGTCGTTCTGATTGCGGGCGGCAAGGACAAGGGCCTGGACTATGCTCCAATGATTCCGGTATTGCGGAAACAGGCGATTTCCGCGATCACCTTCGGACAGATCGCGCGCCCGCTGGCCCGTATTTTTGCCACTGCCGTACCGACAACCGCCGTCACTACGATAGAGGAAGCGATTCACTCGGCACGTTCCCTGGCTCCCCGGGGTTCGACGATCCTGCTATCTCCGGGCACCTCTTCCTTCGATCAATTCAACGGCTACGAGCAGCGGGGCGATACCTTCCGCGACCTAGTCCACCAGCTTCATTAAACTTATAAAATACAAATACATCACATGAAATTCGACCGCATCCCAACCCGCCGCAAACCCGTCCGCAAACATCTCTATGCACAAATCTTCAACAAGGTTAAGCCGGGGAAACAGCGTGCCGCCGCCGCCCCTGCCGCTGATGGCGCGGATGAGGGCGGGATTAACATTTCCCGCTCACTTACGATTATCTTCGCCATCCATATTGTCGCGATAGGGATGATTTTCATCCATAAGCAATATCTTTCCGGGCGCACTCCGGCACCGTCGGAAAACGCTTCATCGGCGACGGCCAAATCAGCCAAATCCGCTGCGATCAGCCCGGTGCAAAGCAATGATTTGCCGACCCTCAGCAACGGTGACAAAACCTACATGGTTAGGGCGGGAGACAATTACACGATTATCGCGCGCAAACATGAAATTGATGAAAGCGAGCTGAGAAACCTGAATCGTGGGGCGGAGATCCGTCCGGGAATCGTGCTTAGAGTCCCGCTTGGCAAACGCATCGTCGCCGAGGATCCGCCGGAAGTCGCCGTTCTTAGGGAACGGGATTTGCCAACCAATGCGGAGCAAGGTCTGGTTGAAATCCTCCCGGCGGTTGAGTCGGATGCTCCGGCAGCAAGAGTGGTTGCGGATGCGCCAAAGGCTAAAGCCGTGGCCTCCGGTCGCACCCACACCGTCAAATCCGGGGACAATATCTGGAGGATTTCGAACACGTATAAAGTGAACCAAAAGGACTTGATGAGCATGAACAAAATCACCGATCCGAGCAAATTGAAGATCGGTCAATTACTTAAGCTTCCTTAAGTTTCTAGTTTCATTCTGAAATCCTTTCCGTTAGGGTGCTCATATCTTGTTGCGTCACAGTTCCACCTTGCTGATTTTCGCCGTCGCACTCTTGTGCGGTTTGGGATTGGTAATGCTGCCCAGCACGGGTGTCTGGGTTCGCGGACTCGACCAGCCATATCACTTTGTCATCCGGCAATCGATGAAAAAGTGATATGGCT
>JACMMB010000136.1 GCA_014379305.1 Akkermansiaceae bacterium | reverse complement strand
TCTCGATGACCGGCGCGGTGGCGCACGACATTTATGGCCGCATGCTCAGGCCCAAGGCGACCCCGGAGCAACGGATGCGGATGTTCCGGATCTCCGCAGTTCTCGTGGGCGGTGTGGCCACGTTGCTGGGCACACAAGTAGAGCTGCTCGACATCAATTTCATGGTCGGCCAGGCTTTTGCCATCGCCGCCGCCAGCTACTTTCCGCTGTTGTTTATGAGCGCATGGTGGCGCGGAATGACGATGAAGGGCGCCGCGACCGGGATGCTTGCCGGCGGCGTGCTGGCGCTCGTCTGCGTGACCGTCACCAGCCTGAGTGACATTATCGCCAAGAGTGGCCAGGCTGCCGCTTTGAAGGCGGGAATCACCTGGGTGCCGGATCCCTTGACCCTGTTTTGGAAAGCCCATCCCCTGCTCCGCATCCTTTCCGAGCAACCTGCGATCTGGACTGTTCCCACCGCGATCCTGCTGATGGTAATTGTTTCCAAGGCCACCCGGGTTTCCATTCCCGAGGATGTGCGGATGAAAATGCTCGTGCTCCACGCACCCGAAGCTCTTGGTTTAAAACAGGAATACATTCAGGAGCATCAAGGCCCGGCGCATTGATCCAAGGTTTTCAAAAAGCTCTGGCGCGGAAATTTGCACAGTTTAAGATTATCTGTAAGCTGGGAAATTCATTACAAGTGGCCCACCCATGTCTTCTAACCGACTTTCCGCCCTCTTCTTCCTCGTAACTACGATCCTTCCCGTCCATGCCGCCAAGGAGTTGGACGCTTCTCTCGTTCGCGCCACGGAAGCGCAATCCCAGGAGCAGGAGCTTGCCCGGTTCCAGTTTCCAGCAGGCTTCAAAATGCAGCTGGTTGCCGCCGAGCCCGACATGCACAAGCCAATGAACATGGCCTTCGATGAAAAGGGACGGCTTTGGGTGACCAGTTCGCTTGAATACCCTTATGCCGCGCCCTTGGACAAACCGGGTAGAGACAAGATCCTGATCATGTCAGACTTTGATGAAAATGGCCGTGCCACAACAATCCGCCCGTTCGCCGAAGGCCTGAACGTGCCTACCGGTGTCCTGCCGATGCCGGATGGCGGCTGCATTGCTTGGAGCATTCCAAATATCTGGCGTTTTTATGATGACGACAAGGATGGGAAATCCGATCGCAAGGAAATTCTTTTCGGTCCGCTGGGATACGAGAAAGACACCCACGGAATGATTTCATCCATGCGCCTGCGTTCGGACGGCTGGGTTTACGCAACCCACGGGTTCAGCAACACCTCCCATTTCAAGGCGCGCGATGGCAGCACGCTTGACCTCACATCAGGCAATGTCTTTCGCTTTCGGCCGGACGGCTCCCGGGTGGAGCCTTACAGTTGGGGCCAGGTCAACCCCTTCGGCATCGCCTTCGATAGTTGGGGCAGCCTTTACTCGGCGGACTGCCACAGCGCGCCCATCTATCAGCTCATACGCGGTGCTTGCTACCCAAGCTTCGGCAACCCTCATGACGGCATGGGTTACGCGCCTACGCTGATGCAACACAGCCATAGTTCCACTGGAATCTCGGGCATCGTCATTTTGGAAAACGGCGTATGGGGGAAAGAGTGGGACGATACTATTTTTATCGGCAATGTGGTCACCAGCCGCATCAATCGTGATACGATGCTCTGGAATGGCGCGACTCCCACCGCACGCGAAGAACCGGATCTGGTAAGCTGTGATGACCCTTGGTTCCGCCCTGTCGATCTGCAAATCGGACCTGATGGCGCGCTGTATATCGCGGATTTTTACAACCGTATCATCGGTCACTACGAAGTTCCCCTTACGCATCCGGGCCGCGACCGGGAGCGCGGGCGCATCTGGCGTCTCGTCCCGCCAAACGTAAAAGTGGAGTCACGCACGGTTGCGGCGAAAATACCTTTTCAACCGCCAGTTTCCGATTCAACAGATCCGCAAAAAAGCTTGTCACTGCACTTCCTCGCGGAAAAAACCGAATGGAACGCTGCCGATCGCGAGCATGCCGTGTTGGCATTATCAGATCAACATTCCCGCGTAAAACGCGCCGCCGCGGAAGCCCTGGGCCTCCATCCTTCGTCCGAATCAATGCATTCCCTGCTGGCATCTCTCGAGCAGTGCCCGGCGCCGGATACCCACCTGCGGCATACCATCCGCATCGCCATTCGCAATCATTTGAAACTGCCGGAGGCCTTCTCCAAATTACCGGAAAAACTGAGTCCCGAAAATCAGGCGGACCTCGCCAACATCTGCCTCGCCGTGCCGAGCCAGGCCTCCGCAACTTTTCTCCTTTCCTACATTCCCCATCATCCGCTGCCCGCGGAGCAGCTTTCGACGATCGCCACCCAAATCGCCAGGCAACTTGGCAACGCGGCTGCGAAACCCCTGTCAGAACTGGCGCAAAAAAATTGGCCGGATGATCCCGAAACACAATCCACCATCTTCCTCGCCTTGCTTGATGGGTGCGGCGCGGGAGTCTCCAAATTACCGGAAGCCATACGCAGATGGGGAGGCAAACTCGTCGTGAAACTAATTGAAACGATCCCTGCGACAAGTCTTTGGAAGTTTGAATCCCCGGATAAACCGGACGACAGCCCGTTCTTCTCCGTGCAGGAGCGCAAGTGTGAAGACGGCCGCACCGCCGCCTTCCTTTCCAGTCTTCCGGCTGGTGGAGGCCCGCCCGGCGAAGCTCGAACCGGAACGCTGCAATCACCGATCTTTGAGCTGCCGGAAACGCTTTCCTTCTATCTTTGCGGCCACGACGGAGACACATCTCAGCCAGCCAAGGGCCTGAATAAAGTCCTGCTACAGGACGGGGAAACCGGAGAAATCTTGCGTGAGGCTGCAGCGCCGCGTGACGATACGGCCCAAATCATCCTCTGGGGTTTCCCGACCGAGCGCGGACGAAAAGTCCGGCTTTCCATTGTTGATGCAGACTCAGGCGCAGCATACGCTTGGCTTGCCATCGGGCGCGTGGAGCCACCGGTTATCCGGCCGGAAAACTTTAACAAATCCAGCCGCGACAATCGTCTGTTGAACGCCGCAGCCATCGCCCGTGCATTGAAAACCACCGGCTTGGCTGGCAAGTTCCAAGCTATCCTGAAAAATGACCCGCCAGCAGCAATGGCCTCCAGCGCTATTTACCAGGCTTTGGCCAGCTTTTCCGGCGACTTGTATTTGGATGCCCTTGCCCAGGTTCCCGAGCCGCCACCAGCTCCCTTCGCTGCCAAGGCTGACATTCCCGCCTTGACCCAGGTGTGGTTCGCCGCCGCTTCCAGCCGCTCGCAACTGATTTTCGCCGAGGCTCTCGTGCGTAAGCCGGAAGGCATACCCATGCTGCTTCAATTGATTGAAAATCAGCCGAAAACCGCGCGCCTCCTGCTTGTCCCTTCTTTGGCAACCACTTTGAAAGAGCGCGGCGAAAATATCCAACAACGCGTGACGAAACTGACCACCGGGCTGACACCCGCATCCGGCGAAGCGGATAAAAAGATCGCCTCGTTCATGGAATCGTGGCCAACGCTGCCACACGACGTGGAGCGGGGAGCAACTGTTTTTCAAACGCAATGCGCCATGTGCCATCAAATCGGCCAAGTGGGAAATCTCATCGGCCCGCAGCTCGATGGTGCGGGCAATCGCGGTCTCGAACGCCTGTTAGAGGACGTCCTTGATCCCAACCGCGTCGTTGATCCGGCATTCCAGGTCCGGCTTTACACCCGCAATGACGGCACGGTCCTTGCCGGCATGCTGCGCTCCGAAGACCCGGACAACCTGACCGTGATGGATTTGTCCGCCAAGCAAACCAAACTCTCAAAGACAGACGTGAAGGAACAAAAAACCATTCCCGCCAGCCTGATGCCACCGACCTTTGGTGAAACTTTGAACTCCGATGACTTGGCCAGCCTGATGGCTTATCTATTGAGCAGCCGGAAGTAATCGCGCATCTTCCTTTCATGATCGCTCGATCCCGACCTACAGCTCCTTTGCTGTTCGCATTTGCCCTGCTCCCGGTCTCCATCTCAATTGCCGTCGAGCCATCCATCCCCGCCATCCGCGAGGGTTGGAAAGTGGAACTCATCGCGCAGACTCCCGAGATCAAGCACCCCTCCGTGGTTTGCACTGCGCCGGACGGGCGAGTTTTCGTTGCGGAAGACCCGATGGATATTCGTGAGGATACCCCTGCCGATTCGAAAAATGGCCGGATCATCTGCTTACACCCGGGCGGAAAGCGGACCGTCTTCGCTTCAGGACTCCACGCGGTCTTCGGGATGCAATACCTGGAAGGAAAACTGTATGTCCTGCACAACCCCAGCCTGACTGTCTTCCGCGATGAAAACGGAACCGGGCGCGACGCCCTCGACATCCTCACCCACACCTTGCCGGAGCCATGGGCGCGGGAATGGAACGACCACATCCCGGCCAATTTCAAGCTCGGCATGGATGGTTGGTTTTATCTCAGTGTCGGCGACAAAGGTCTTTACGGCTGCACCGGAAGTGACGGGCGCGTGCTCAATCTCAAGGGCGGCGGCATCGCCCGCTTCCGCCCCGACGGCTCGGAACTGGAGATATTTTCCACCGGCGTGCGCAACATCCTCGACCTCGCAATCACCGCCGAGGACGAGCTTTTCTCCTATGACAATACCGACGAGCATCAGTGGATGGGCCGCCTGACCCATATGGTGGAAGGCGGCGAATACGGCTATCCCTACGATTTCATCCCCCGCCGCCCCTACACCCTGTGGATGATGCACGACTTCGGCGCGGGCGCGGCTTGCGGGACCTTGTGCAATACCGACGACGCCTTGCCTCCGGAAATGAACGGCAATCTTTTGCTCGCGGACTTCGGCAAACGCCAGGTCACGATGGTGAACATCGAGCGCGAAGGCGCGAGCTGGCGCATGGCGCGGGCCGTGGAATTGTTCCCTAATCCGCCGGATGATTTCCGCCCCGTGGGCTTGGGCTGGGCACCTGACGGGAAAAGTTTTTATATCTGCGATTGGCAGTTTCGCGATCAGAAGACCAATCAGGACTTGGGCCGTTTGTGGAAAGTGACTTGGACCGGCGATTCCTCCGCCACCGCCCGGCCTGAATGGTGGATTGATTTGGCATCTGGAAATAAACAAGCAGTGCCTCTGGCACAGCTGGCCGAAGCGCTGGCCCATCCGGCGCGCAGCGTGCGATTGACGGCGCAGCGGGCGCTGGCAGCGAATGTCTGCGAGGTGGAAAAAACCGTATTGATCGCGGCTTTGACTGAAGTGCTGGTCTCCCCTTACCGCCCGCCACTGGCCCGGATGCATGCCCTGTGGACTCTTGATGCTTTGGATCAAGGCGTATCCGCCCGCGACCGGATTCTGGAGCTGGCCGGTGGGACAGACCACGCGCTGGCCGCACAATCCCTGCGCCAGCTCAGCCAGCGGCGGGTGGCGGAAGCGGTCGCGGTTTCTGAAAAGCAATTAAGCCACACCTCTGCGATCGTGCGTTTCCAAGCGACGACTTTGCTAGGCCGCGTCGGAAATGACTCATCCGCACGCAAGCTCATCGCCCGGCTCGGTCCGGAGTCCGACCCCTTCGTGCTCTTCGCCATATCGAACTCTCTGAAGCTGCTCGGAAAAAAGGACGCGAAAGTCCTGGTGCTTCTCGTCGCCGGGATTGCTTCGACCACGGAACAGGAAAGCGCGGGCTGCCGCTTTGCCTTGCGCGACGTGTGGGCGGAGCCGCTGGTTCCCCTGCTCTTGCAGAGCGCCTTGAAAAATCCCGCCGCCGCGGAACTTCTCCGAGCCATGGTTTTCCAACCCGCCCCTTGGCGCGGCGAATGGAGCGCCTATCATCCCGCCAAATCCCCGCCGCCGCCTCGGGCGACGCGCTGGCCAGGGACGGACGCCGCGCTGCGGGCCTTGAGCGTGGTGCTTGCGACTTCCAGCGATCCCGCCTGCCGCCTGCAAGCTGCGGAAGCTCTTGCCGCTGACCCCGCCGCCGCTGCCGCGTTGCGTCTGGTTTTGGAAAACGATCCGGCGACCGCCGTCCGCGCCGCCGCATTGTCCTCGCTTGCCGCTCTGAAGGATGCCGGGACGCCTGCGATCCTTGCCAAACTTTTGCTTGATCCCACGCTAGACGAATCGCTGCGCCTCGCCGCCGTGGTCAATGCTTCAGCGTTTGCAGATCCGCCGATAGACGCGCTCACGGCTTTGCTGGAAGCGGATGCTCCTTTGCCATTGCGGCTTGCTGCCATCGAGACGCTCGGCCAATTGAAAGCATCCGAGGAGCCTCTGTTGCAACTGCTGAAACAAGGCACGCCCGCCGAGAAACTTGCCGTGGTGAAAGCCCTTGGCCGTTTCGCCAACTCCGGGCTAACACCCCGGCTGCTCGAAGTTCTTGAGGAAAAAGCGCTGCACGATGCGGCACTTCTCGCCCTGACCAGTGCGCCGGATGTGCGCGCCGTGGCCGCATACCTTGACGGCTTGGGCCAGTCCGATCCCGTGCTTTCCCAAGCGTCGCGCCAGGCCTTGGTCCGGCTGGGTCGCGAAGCCCTCCCGGCCATCGATGCCGTGGCCGACACCCTGCCACCTGCCGTGAGGGGCAGTTTAAAGGAAATGTTCAAAGACGATGCGGAAGCTCTCAAGCACCCGCTTTTTTCCCGGCTGAAAACGACAGCCCCTGCCGCCTATGAAACGCATGCCACGACTCATGATGGCGATCCTTTTCGCGGCCAGGCAATCTTTCACGGCTCTGCCGGGACCGCTTGCATCGCCTGCCATCAGGTCGCCGGTCATGGCAATGCAATCGGGCCCGATCTCACCCTCGCAGGTAAACAATTCTCCCGCGCGGAAATAATCGAGAGCATCCTGCACCCGAACAAAGTCGTCAGGGATGGCTACCAACTGACCACTGTGAAAACTGCGGACGGACGCGAGCTGAACGGCTTCATCCGGGGCAATGACGCGGTCGGCATCAGACTCGTGGACCTCGTCGGACAAAGCACGCCGATCACCCGCGTCCAAATCGTCGATCCCGGGAAAGCGGCGCTCTCGATCATGCCCGAAGGCCTGCACGCCGCGCTCACCCCGGCCCAATTTACCGACCTCGTCGCCTACCTCGCCAGCCGGATCAGCGACCCGCGCACGGAGCCTGCGCCTCCACTTCCGGATGGCTTTCAACCGCTCTTCAACGGCACCGATCTGGCAGGCTGGAGGATGACCGATATCAACCGTCTGCACTGGTCGGTCAAGGATGGGCGCATCATTCACGATGGGGTGGACGGCCACTTATGGAGCGAGCAGCAATTCGGCGATTTCACCCTCCACCTCGAGTGGCGCTGGCCCGACCCACCGACCCTGACCAACTTTCCGCTGATCGATGCCGCTGGCCGTGAAAGGAAAGAAACCGAGCGTGTTCTGGATGCCGGCGATAGTGGCGTTTACCTGCGTGGTCTGAAGAAAGCTCAGGCCAATCTTTTCTGCTATCCCGTGGGCAGCGGAGAATTCTGGGAATATCGCGAGGATCGCGGCCAACCGCCGGAATTTGCCCGCACGGTGACTCCCAAACAACGCGCCGATGCTCCGATCGGCGATTGGAATGCGATGCGGATCGAGGCCCATGGTGATCGCGTAACCATCCTGCTCAACGGTCAGGAAGTCATTTCAGACGCCGCCCTCCCCGGCCTCCCCGCCCGCGGCCCAATCGGCTTCCAACACGAACACGGCCGCATCGAAATCCGCGCGGTCGGGATTAAGGTCAAATAGTGGATTGGTCTCTGAAATTAGACCTGAGCGGTAACAATGCTTTGCATCCATGAACCGTTTCTTCATGATCGATCCGATGCATTTCGCCATTCGGACATCGGCCGTTTTATTTTTGATTCCCCTATTTACGCAGTGCGGCTCTGAAACCGCGCCAAAATCCGTGGTCACCGGCCCCTTTGATAGCAGAGGAAATTACGTCGAGGAATGGGCGGATAACCCTTCCGCCTGGCCGAAACCGTCTGCTCCGGCCACCACTTCCAAACCAAAACCGGCCATCGTCGAGGTCATTACCCCCACTCCCACGATTGCCGTGGTTGAGCCGAGGCCGATGCCGGACGATACGCCCGTCATCCGGGAAATCCCGTCGGTTAAGCCAAAACCCGCGCAAGTGGTGGTAAAACCCAAACAAAAGCCCAAGCCAAAGGCTAAACCCAAGCCTGTCGTCAAAAAGCCGGTTACGGTGCGTCATAAGGTGAAAAAAGGCGACACGCTGTCCTCCATTGCCTCGCGTTACCGCACGTCAGTGACTGCGATCAAGCGCGCCAACAAAATCTCGGGAACCATCATTCGCCTCGGCCAGACCCTCATCATTCCCAAGTAAGCTCCGCAACTTGCGGAGACCTTGAGCCAATCCATCTTCCGCGCAGATGACTTTCCCAAAAGATTTTCTCTTCGGAACCGCCAATGCCGATCATCAGGTCGAGGCCCACGATCCGGATCGGGAAGACATATGGGATCTCTGGGAGCGGCACCAGGGCCTCACCCCGCGAGGCAGGGGCACCGATTTCGAGCATCGCTACGAGGAGGACATCGCCGCCGCCGCCGCCATCGGCTGCAAGCTTTTCCGCTACTCGGTGGCCTGGGCACGCGTTGAGCCGGAATGCGATCAGTTCAGCGCTGAAGCCCTCGCTCACTATCGCAATATTGCGGAATGCGTCCACCGCCACGGCATGCAAGTCATGCTCACGCTTCACCATTTCGTCTGGCCGGTGTGGCTTGAGCGCGATCACGGCGGCATGATCGGCAAGGAGTTTCCCGATCTTTTCGCCCGCTATGCCGACCGCGTTGCCAAGGCGTTTGGTGAAAAAGTCGATTGGTGGATTACCTTTAACGAACCCAGCCAACTCACCTTCGGCTACATCAAACCATGGTGGCAAAACCGCTATTACATGCCGCCCGGCCTGCCGCGAGGCGCCCCGGTCGATGCGGAGGCGAAGGCCGTCGGCAAGCTCGTCCCGAATCTTTTCCGCGCCCACGCGCGCGCGCGCCGTGCCATCCAACTCGCCCATCCCCGCGCCAAGGTCGGCGTGAACCCTCTCGTCACCGGCTTTCCCATTTGGCTGCAAATGATCATGGACTGGGGCGCGTGTCACCGTGGTCTCGCGGAGGCGCTGTTCAAATTCACCACCAAGGGTGCGCTTGTCAGTGAGATGGGCGATGTCGATCTGGTCATCGCGGGCGTCACCAAGGGCGATCAGACCCGCTATGAAACCAGCGATCCCTATCTCCGCACCGGCAAAGCCATCCTTGTTCTGGGCACTGAATCCGGCCACGACATTTCATCCCTCGAAGGAAAAAAAATCGGTGTCATCGCGGTGGGAAACCAACCCCAGGGCTGGAAGCGCGACCTTCCTCCAAGCTGCCGGAAAATACTCTTCAGAAACTACGATGAAGCCCGTAATTCGCTCTCCGCAGGCACCGTCAGCGCCATTTACGGCGATGCCTTTTACCTCCTTCCCATGGAACTGGAAAACCGCGAAACCTTCCGTTTCCTGGTCTCCGGCGTCAGTGATGAACACTACGTCGCCGTCGCGCCCCACGGCCATTCGCTGCTGCTTGAAAAGGTCAATCGCGCCATCGTCGGCTTCCGCAGCGACCTCGCCGAATACCGCGATGACTCCCTGCTCACGGAGCTATCGGGCGTCGTCGCCCCGTCATCCCGTCCGGTTTCACTGCATGAGGTTTTCACCGGCGGCGGCAGTCTGCCGGACAGCCTGTCCGGCAGACGCGGGCTTGGCCGCATGCGCCGCATGGGAAAAATCCGCATTGGCATCCGCACCGACGCACCGGGCGTTTCGATCAATTGTGCGAACCAAGGCCTCGAGGTTATGCTCGCAAAAAGGATCGCCGCTGAAATTTTCGGGGACGAATCCAAGCTTAAAATTGTTCCATTACAGCCCGCCGAGCGCTTGAAAGTTCTTGAATCAAAGTCCAGCTGGCTGAACTGGGCATGGCGTTTCTGGGGAACAACCAGCCTCATCGCCAACTCAAACTGGTGGTATCTCGGGATGTCCGGAAAACTCCCGGAAGAACTATGTCCAGAGGAAGCCATCGGTGCCCAGGACTTTGTCGGCTTGGACTACTACTGGGGTCTGCCGACTTGGCGCTTGCACAATTTCCGCCTGCTTGAAGACGCCGCCCACGGACGTTTCCTCAAAGCCCCGGTCTGGGCAAAGGGCCTCTACCATGCCCTCCGTCGATTCCATCGCTGGTTTCCCGATCAGGAACTGCTGATCGTCGAAAACGGCTGCACCCCAAGCGCCAGCGGGATTTCCCGAGGTGAATACATGCGCGCCCATCTCGCCCAGGTCAAAAAAGCCATCGCCCGAGGCATCCCGGTCCGCTCCTATAACTGGTGGTCCATCACCTCAAATCGGGAATGGGGCCATCCCTTCGATCCAAATACCGACTTCGGCCTCTACTACATCGACATGGAAAAAGACCAGACCCTCACCCGCATCCCGACCGGGGAGGTCGCTTTATTGAAAAGCATCATCGCTCGTGCCCGCTGAACACAATCCGGTGTAAAAAATGGTGCGCGCGACAGGACTCGAACCTGAACAGGGTTGCCCCTACTAGAACCTGAATCTAGCGCGTCTACCAATTCCGCCACGCGCGCATCCAAAACCGGCTTTGCAACCGGGCGGAGAACCAACCACGCCCCCCGTTTCTTGGCAATCATCTTTTATCGCGATTTTGAAAGACGTTCTCAATCCGATTCACAGAAGGTTTCACACCCTCTTCCACCAGCACTTCCATGACGTCGAAACGCCAGGGCACTTGCCGGGTGCCGAGTCTCCGCAGCCATTCGTTGGCTCCCCGTTCTATGAGTCGCTGCTTGTTTTTTCCTACTGCCGAAAGACCGCGGATTTTCGCGTCTTTACGACGGGTTTTGACCTCTATGAAAAGCAGCATTTTTCCCTGCCTTGCCACAATATCGACTTCTCCGCCGCGCCGACCGCTGAAGTTTCTTGCCAGAATTTTGCAGTCACGCGCCCGCAACCAATCCCGCGCTACTTTTTCCCCATAATCCCCCACCCATTTGCGGGTGCCGCTAGAGCCGGTCTGCGAATGGAAGGGAGAGTTGAGATACCGGCTGAAACGACCGACGATGATGGCAACAAGGCCCATGTTTCTGGAGTGCGTTGAGGTGTTCCCGCGTGCCATAGCCTTGGTTTGTTGCGAAACCATACACGGGAAATTCTTCGTGAAGCCTGGCCATGAAACGATCCCTTGTCACTTTCGCAATCACACTCGCGGCCGAAATGGAAAAGGATAGCCTGTCCCCTTTCACCAATGATTGATGATGGATGGCAAGACCTTTCACCGGCAAGCCATCGACCAAGGCGATGTCCGGCAGTTCTGAAAGTGATTCGAGCGCCAATCGCATGGCGAGATGGGTGGCCTGTAAAATATTAATGGCATCGATCCGTGCGGGCTCCACCAAGGCGACCGCCCAAACCACTTCGGCGTGGCTGCTTATCCGCGCATAAAGGCTTTCCCGGTGGTTTTTCGAGAGTTTTTTGGAATCTTCCAAGCCTTGGAAAACAACAGTTCGAGGCAGGATCACCGCCGCCGCCGCCACAGGTCCTGCGAGCGGCCCTCTGCCAGCTTCATCAACACCTGCGACCTTCGCAAATCCCCGCGTCACAAGATCATCTTCGTGATCGAAACTCGGCACCGCAAATTTCCTACAGACGATTAAAGCGGTTTGTCATTTCCATATGACTGCTGCTTGCGGCAGAACCGAAAAGCTGCGTCGCGAAGACCATTCCATCCGTATCCACTGCGATACCGATGCCTGTGCAATTCCAATCGCTTTTCATATTATGGTTATGGCCTTCCGAACTGGCCCAGAGGTCAACCAGATGCTTGGATGAAGCATTTGAAGCGGAGGCCACATTTTCTGCCAAGGAGTTGATTTTATAAGCTTGGCGGGCGGCAAGAGTACGACCCTCAAATCCCATGTGGCTCACATTTTTTCCATAAATATCAAATTTTCCACGATTTTTTAAAAGATATTCTGAATGCTGCTGCGCTAGTCGATCAAGCCCCGGATGACGCTTAAGTGTACCTGCCCCCTTGGCGTTTCGGTAAGAGTTCACCTCGTTGAATACCTGTGAAGTCAGCGATTTGTCCGGCCCCATTGTCGAGGACACGGGAATCCTTGTGGTTTCAGGGGATGTCGAGCAGGAAGCCAGAACTCCGGCGAGAGCAATGGCGAGCAATTTGATGTTGGGTAGTTTTTTCATGTGGGACGACGGGCATGAAACATTTTTTATGCCAGTTGTAAAGATTTTTAAAAAACAAAGGGTTATTTACCTTTAGGAAGTGAATACAATCATATTCCTTGGATAAATTATGCCATATGGGTTCGGGCAATGGAAATTATGGAGCCGCTGGTCGGATTTGAACCGACGACCTGCTCATTACGAATGAGCTGCTCTACCCCTGAGCTACAGCGGCACATATATGGTGCGGCGCAGAAGCAAGCATTTGCATGCTATGTCAGCAAGCGGAAACAATTCTTAGTTGAACATGCCAGGCCGCAGCAGGTATTTGCCTGTGGTGGAACTCAATTGGTGACAAATTTCTGTGAAGCTGAGAGAGCGAAATTTTCCGGCTCGTACATGGATTCAACTTTGGCTGGTGGCGTGTTCACATCGCCAGCCATCGTGCAGCGGACAAGATAAGTGACCTTGTAAGTGCCTTTATTATATACGTGATCCATGAAGAAGACCGCGCGATCCGAGCGTAGTTCGGAGTGGGAGATGTTCCAATCCTTGTCACTGGTCCGGACGTTTTGCGCACTGCTCTGGGTGGCGAAATCCGAGTTCACGGTTTCAAAAATCGCTGGCAGAGGGTCATCAACGACAAGGTAACGGGTGTTGTCCTTTGGCAAGGTCACTTGCAAAGTCACTCGAATGAGATCGCCGAGAGCAGGTTGCCGGAGAACGTTGGTCTGGCCGCTTGGGAGAATTTTTTCGTAGAAGCGGTTAATCGACAGGCCGTTTTTGGCGACCGCCGCAAGGGGTGCGATGGCCGGCTTGGCCGCAACTTTCATACGCAGGTAAGCCGGCTCGGAGCTATTGACTTTGAATCCGGTTGCCGGGGTCAGTGGGAAAGAGCGGGTGTCGGACGGGTGATCTTTGCTCAAGACGATATCCTCCGCACCTTCGTTGGTTTCAAGAACCAATCGGGCGGGTGTATCTGAAAAGGATTCGTTGGATGCATAATGGGAAAGGGCGAGCAGGCTCCAGCCGTTGACCCAGGTGCTGCGCCAATGACCGTATGGATTGCGCTCACCGAGAAGTTTTTCGAGAGCCTTGTGGGTTTCCTCCGCATCAGGGTCAATGGCCATCCAGGCAATCAGCCTGAGGGCGGGATCTGAATTACCCGGTGACCAATAGCCGCCCATTTCAAGAGGTTTATAAGGAGTATTCGAGGTGAGAATACCCTTGGCAACAGCCAGGACTTTCGGACTGGCTTCCGAGCTAACAGCCATCGCAGCAGCCAGGAGCGCTCGTGCGGTATCGCTCATTAATGGCAGTTTTTCCGCCATTAATGAGTGGTAAGGAGGCTGGGATTTATCGAGCAAAGCAAGGGTGTAGAGAGAGCGTGCGAGGTTCTCGAGTTCGTAAGAACTCCTGGCTTCACCAGCGCCGCGCAGCGATTGGATGAGATACTGGCTGAGGCTTTCGAGTGCTGAAGGAGGAACGTTGCCACCGTTTTTCGAGGCCAAGGTCAGCACCATTCCAGCATATGGGGTCACCCAGTCATTCGTCACCGAGTCACCCGGCCAGTAACCGAAGGAACCATCTGGCCGTTGCATGCTGAGAAGACGGCTTACACCTGTCTGGATTGACTTGTTAACGTCCTTATCATTCCGTTTCGCGAACGCGGGAACATACGGTTTCAAATTTTTCACCGCCAGCCAAGGCATCAATGAGGAGCTGGTTTGCTCCGCGCAGCCATATGGATATTGCAGGAGATAGTCGATTGATGAGGAGGCTTCTATCAAAGGCGAACGGGCAAATTCGAGTCCGATGGAGCCAGTCGCCGCTTGCATTTCCTTACTCAAATGATCCCGAAGATCGATCCCGGTATTGGCAGCAAGCCGTATGGATTTCACCTGGCGCAGCAATGGCATCGGAAAATGGGAAACAAAGGTTTCCTCAACCGCATCGGACAGGGATGCGGTCAGTTTGGGGCTGAGCACCCCGTCCGCCATGGAGATCGGCTTGGCGCTGAAAGAGATTTTCACATCGCCGGTGTTATCGACACGCATCGGATAGGCGAGGACGGAAGATGCATTGGGAGCGAGCGTCAGTGTCTGTTGGGATGATCCTTGGATTGCGGCAATCGGCGTTTCCAAACCATCACCGATTGTGCAAGTGACTTCCCATGTCGCCGTATGCTCGGACGCGTTTTGCACCATGACTTGCGTTGAGAGCAAATCCCCCTGATGTGCGAAACGAGGCAATTTCGGCTCAAGCATCAAAGGCTTTTTCACCACGATTGCGGATTCAGAATGTCCGAAACTCGCGCTTTTGTGATGGGCGATGGCGATTACGCGATACCGCGTCAGCGTATCCGGTAGCTTGAAACGGTGGGAAAATTTTCCTTCGGCATCGGTTGTCAAAGTCGGCGCCCAAGCTGCGCAAGGGTCAAAGTTTTTTCTGTAAAGTTCAGCCAATTTACTCAAATCGCCTCCACCTCCGATGAAAAATCCTTTGTTCGAAAAGGAACGCATTTCAGCATTTTCCGAAAGAAAAGTTTGGAAAGAGGTTCCCGCACTAACCGATAGCGTTCGAGGATCGTAAAAGAAGTCCATCGGATCCGGCGTGTCATATCCCATAACGGCCAGGGTGCCCTCATCGACCGCGTAGAGGATTACTTCCGCATTTTCCGCCGGCTTGTTGCCAGGGAATCTTACCGTGCCGCCGAGTTCAATCTCGCTGCCGGGCCGATAATTTTCCTCAGGCGCGGAGATGGCAACTTGCAAACGATCACGCTGGTTCTCGACAATGAGCTCGCAATAACCCAGCCGAAGCTGCGGTTCCTTGATCTCGCGCGCGGATTCTCCCGCACCTTTGACGATCAGGATCGAAACAAAAGCATTTGGCGCATGCTCATCGCCGAGCGGAATTTCAATCACCGGATTCTCCGCCTTGATCTCAGTGAGAAATGAACTGAGCACTTTTTCGCGCTCCACGGTGACCAGGGCGGTGCCTTCGATAGGCGACAGGACCAGGACACGCGCGACATCACCCGGCTTGTAGGATTTTTTTTCAGAAACGAGTTTGATGCGTATTCCATCCTCATATTCCCATGGAAACTCATCGGCTCCGTAAACGTGAAAACGGCTGACCGTGGCGAATTCACGACCCTCGGAGTCAGTGCCCTTGACTGTCAGGAAATGAAGTCCGGGATTTACCGGTGAGAAAGGGAATGGAAATCCCTCGGCAGCGGAAGCTTCGGCTGGAACTACGACTTCTGTAGTAGATATTATTTCCTCACCCGCTTCGCTTTCGGTGACGGTGTCTCCGTTGGCATTGGTGGTTTTGGTGGTCGTATGCAGTTGGCGGCTGAGGATTGCCGAAAGTGTGACAGCCTCCTTCGCCGGCTCCCCCTCCGTATCGGTAACAACAAGCTTGAAAGGCGTTTTTTCGCCAACACGAATCAGCCGGTCCACTCTGGAAATCCCTGCGTAGAGCGCGGCGGGATGAACGATCGTCGAGGATTTCGCGGTGAGGGTCTGGTTATTGGCATCGGTGACTTCCGTTGAAATCAAGACTTCCTGAGTTGCCGGAAAATCTCCTTTCGGAAGTTTCACCTGGATATCCGTCCGGCCTTCCTGTGACAGGACTTGGCTGGAAGTGAAGGAAGCACTGGAAACCGTAGTTTCCTCATTTTGATCCCGGTAACCGAAATAATTATACCAGTAACGCCAGTCGTCCAACCGATGGCTCCCGAAGAGAAAATCCCGATACCGTTCCGGGTAGGGATTAACGGTCGTGACCTGGGAAAAAGTGGAGGCTTTGCCAGCAGCGACCGGCTGGCCTTGATAGTATGTGGCTGCAAGCTTCGCACCGATCTCACTCGCACCGATAGCCGGATTATCGATGCCCTGGACGATCTCGAATGTATTCCTTCTGAATTCCTCAACCTTCAATGGCAGGCTGAATGACGCGTTTTCAGTCAACGCGATTTGCTTTTCCCAGTCCTCGGTAGCCTTGGCAATTTCAAGTTCGTCTGGAAATTCCAGTTTGATCGTGTGATCACCCGTTTTTATTTCGGGGAGTGTGTAGATAAGATCGAAGGAACCCAAAGCGGAGAGCTCGACAGGTTTGGTGAAAATTTCCTTTTCCTCCGGATCGATGATCACGATTCGTGCGGTCGCTTTTTTACCGAGGGCGATGGCATTGCCTAGTTGATCGCGGACGATGCCTTTGATCCGGACCCGCTCACCAGGGCGATACAATGATCGGTCGGTGAATAGAAATGCCCTGCGACTTTCCGGCAGCTGCTTCATCCATGAATGGCGAACGGGAAAATGCCACATGCCGACCTCCGACAGAGTTTTGTCAAAAGCAACCGTATAGGAATCCCCGGCGAGCGTCGCCTGCAGATGACGCATGGATTTTTTACGAGGCACGGTGGCAATTCCATTCGCGTCGGTCGATGCTTCCACCATTTGGCTGGCATCCTCACCGAAAACTTCGATTTTCACTCCGGGAAGTGGCTTCCCCGTCTGGCATGAAAATGCGTAAACGAGTGCCGATTGATCAGTCGATTTCCAGGCCAACCCAATGTCAGTCAGCTGGATGATCGCTTGGGCGTTGCGTCTTCCTTTTTCCGCAGCCTCAGGATGCGGTATTCCTATGACATCGAGAAACAGCGTCGCACATTTGGCATCTTTCGGGAGCAGTTCGTCCCATGCCAACTCAAGGAGTTTTCCGGTATCCACTGCTATGCCGAGATCTATTTCCTTCTCAACTATCGTCTTGCCGGGGATTAGCGCGTACGGAATCACGGAAACGGGTTCGATTCCCTTGTAATTCGGACCCCGTCCTGAATAGTTCCGGTATCCTTGATAGGTCCGCACCAGGCCTTTTCCGTTAAGTTTTTTGATGCGGATTTTGACTTTGGAGAGATTGACCGTATCGACCGCGTATTTCCGCAATCCATGGGCAAGTTGCGCCTCATCCTCAGAGGGAAGCGAAAGTTGTGCGGACAGCCGCTCGAACTTCACCTCGAAGTTTCCAGCATTGCCAAGCGGCTGCTTATCGAGGGATTCGACGTCCCTGACACTGACCGTGTAAGTATCGTCCTGTGAAAAATCCCCGTTGAGAGTCAGCGTTTTTTCAAACACTGTCATACTCAGGTTTTTTGGTTCTGGCACGATGGAGACCAATTCCTCGGAAATCTCCTTTGGTAGAACTTGATTGAATCCAACCGTAATCCTCCGTGGGGAACTCGCTGTCAGCTGGCCATCGACCCCCAGGATTTTAAACGGCTCAACCTCGCCGATTTGATAGGAAACATCCTCTCCTAGACTTGCGGATTTGCCCATATTGGGAAGACCTTTGAGAACCTGCAGCTCCCATAATTTTGCTATCGGTAGAGGTGAATTCGGCGAAACGATGACAATATTCTTAATCAGGCTATCCGCAGGAACATCAGCAATTTGCGCCTCCGGCTTGATCCGGTTTTTCCAAGTCAAATAATTCGTTCTGTAGTATCCCGATTGCTCCGCGGTCGCGTATTTAAGCTGGGGCGCCACTCTTTGTTTTCCTTCCGAGGTGAAACTGAAGAAGCCCGCTATCGATGCGAGATCGACATCATCATTGAAAACGATCATCCAACTCCCCGTCGACCGCGTGTAATTCTCCGACCAGCGATCCGGAATTAACGAAGTGTGTATCCCGAACCGCTCGGTTGCCACACTGGCAAATTCCCCTTGCTTCAACGCGGATCCATCCAGGTGTTTGACTCCCGATTTCAGGGAAAAATGATATTCGGCTCCAATTTGCGGGATCTTCTCCGGACGGAACTCGGCGACGGTCGGAGCTTTCCAGAATAATTTCGCATCCAGTAAAGGTTTGGTGATTACCAAAGTGTTTTGCACTTCCTTTCCCAAAATGTCCGCCTCGACCATAGGCTGATCGAATACGATATCGATTTTTGATTCAGGAAGCAGGGAGGGAGTGGATAATACCAGCCGGGGTGCGGAATACGAAAGCTCCGGCTGGAGGATAAATAAAGAGCATAGAAGTGAGAGAATTTTCATGGCTTATTGCTATTTCAACGATGCAATTCCTAATCGGTTTTCATCGAATGAAAATTTAAAAACCTCTGAATTACGTAATATTTTTGTAAAGGACCGGCGGAGTTTCTGATGCCGGGGTTGTGGGTTGCATAATCCGCCCGACTAAGGCATTTTTTCCAAGTGTCCTGTAGATGTCCACAGCTTGTTTTCGCCGTCATCTGGGGTTTTGCCCTTTTTGGCTGTGCGCCAGACACGTATCAGGTCAGTAACCCGAAAACGAATCCGGCGGATTCTGAAACATTCGGATATCGCACTTGGAAGCGGAAAAATATCGAGCCTGACATTGTTATAATTGGCATACACGGTTTCTGTGGTGCTTCCGTGGACTACACCAACCTCGGGGAATACCTGGTTAAACGCCGGCCTCGCACCGCGCTCTACGCCTACGAAGTCCGCGGTCAAGGCAGTGACCCTATCAGGGAGCGCCGCGGTGACATTGGCAATCCTGCGGAGTGGTATGTCGATCTTGAAGCCTTCAGCCAACTCGTTGAAGAACGCCATCCGGACGCGAAAATCGTGTGGTTCGGTGAAAGTATGGGCGCATTGATCGCCGCTCACGCCATATCCTCCGCGCCTGCAGGCAAGCCGCCTTGCGACGCCCTCGTGCTTTCCTCGCCCATTGTCCGTTTTAAGGACGACATCGAGCCTTGGAAAGTTTCTCTCGTCCAAGCGGCTGCCGCGACCATTCCCTTGGCCAGGGTTTCCATAGATTCCCTCGCGGGACAACAGGATGTGCAAATGACCCAAAAGTCCACACACGGTGAACAATCAAAAACAAATTCCTATAATATTCAGGCACATACCCTCCGGCTTCTCGGCACGCTTACCAATCTCATCGGCAGCATGAACGATTGTGCCTCCAAGCTGGAAGTTCCAACTTTGGTCCTGCATGGCGGAAAAGACTATTTCAATGATGACCCGGATGTCCGTGGCTTTGTCTCACGCATTCCAAAAAATGTTTCCAAGACCTATAAAAACTATCCCGATGCCTACCATCTGCTCATGTATGACGCAAAGCGGGAAACGATCTTCCGCGATATAGAAAAATGGCTATCGCGCCAACGTTTCTAGGGATTGTTAGGAAAATTGGAGGAATGGGCTTCGAAACTTAGAGTTGAAGTTTCCCCCCGGATTGCTTCCCTCCTGCCACATGAAAATCGTCGTCGCTTACTCCGGGGGTCTTGATACCTCCGTCCTCCTGCTCTGGCTCAAGGCCAAATACAACGCCGAAATCATCGCCTACTGTGCCGATGTCGGCCAAGGCGACGAGCTCGACGGCCTCGAAGCCAAGGCCCTCAGCACCGGAGCCTCCAAGTGCTTCATCGGCGACCTCAAGGAAGACTTCGCGGCAAATTACATCTTCCC
>JACMMB010000135.1 GCA_014379305.1 Akkermansiaceae bacterium | reverse complement strand
TCTCGACTGCCCCGGCGGCACGTTCATTGGCGCCGGTGTGAAGACGGTCGTACTCTTCTTCGACAAGGGCGCCCCGACGCGAAAGGTCTGGTACTACCAGCTCGACCCCGGCCGCAACATGGGGAAAACCAACCCGCTCAACGACGCCGACCTCGCCGAGTTCATCGAGCTACAAAAGACCTCCGTCACCTCACCCAAGAGCTGGAACGTGGATGTGAAAGACATCGATCCGAAAACCTGCGATCTCTCCGTGAAAAACCCGGACGGCGGCGAGGAAATCGCGCACCGCAGCCCGGCGGACATCATGAAGGAAATCGCCGCGCTGGATCAGGAAAGCGCGGAGGTTCTGAAATCCATCAAGGGGTTGTTATGAAGAAGAGCTGGATTTCAAAGCCATTGGCCGATCTTTGCGAGGTCTTCACGGATGGAAACTGGATTGAAAGCAAAGACCAGTCACCAAAAGGCATTCGTCTGATTCAAACCGGCAACGTTGGGCAGGGCGTATTCAAAGATCGGGGCGAAAAGGCTCGTTACATTTCCGAAGCGACATTCAAACGCCTGCGCTGCACTGAAATATTTGAAGGCGATTGCTTGGTTTCGCGGTTGCCCGATCCCGTCGGGCGCAGCTGCATTCTGCCGGACACGGGTGAGCGAATGATCACTGCTGTTGATTGCTCGATTTTGCGATTCACCAAGCAGCAGATGCTTCCCACGTTCTTTAACTTTTACTCCCAGTCACTTGACTACCTCAAAGCGGTTGATGACGTCACGACTGGAACGACGAGGAACCGAATCAGCAGAAGCAACCTTGGCTCGGTTCCGATTCCCATACCCCCGCTCGCCGAGCAGCAGCGGATCGTCGGCCTGCTCGACGATACGTTTGAGGGCATCGCCACCGCCAAAGCCAACGCCGAAAAGAATCTCCAAAACGCCCGAGCCCTCTTCGAAAGCCACCTCCAATCCGTCTTCTTCCACCGCGGCAAGGGGTGGGTGGAGGAGCCGCTGGAATCGGTTTCGGCGATAATTAATGGGTTCGCTTTTAAGAGTACTGATTTTTCAGCCAAGGCTGGCCTAAAATGCATAAAGATCACGAATGTTGGTGTTCGAGAGTTCGTGGCTGAATCAGGTCCCTTTCTGCCTTCAAACTTTGCAGTAAAACACAGAGCGTTCACCGTCACGGAGGGGAATATCGTGATCGCCCTTACACGGACAATTATTGCTGGAGGTTTGAAGGTCGCAGTTGTGCCTGCCGAGTATGATGGTGCCCTACTAAATCAGCGTGTGGCGTCCATCATTGCCAATCATCATGTCGTGGATGGCAAATTCCTTTTCGCATTCCTATCAACCCAGACCGTGGTCGATTACGTCAAAGGCCGGGTAAACACTTTGATGCAGCCGAATTTGTCGATCGCCGACCTTAGATCGCTACCGATTCCTCTTCCTCCTTTATCAGAGCAGATTAAGATCACCAACCAGATCGACGCCCTTCGCGAAGAAACCCAACGCCTCGCCACCCTCTACACCCGCAAGCTCGCCGCGCTGGAGGCGTTGAAGAAGTCGCTGCTGCACCAAGCCTTTTCCGGAGAACTTTAATTTATGCTCTACAAACTGACCCATACGGACGGCGTTCCAGACAATCTCACCCCGCTTGCTTTCGAAAATCTCCATCTGGAAAAGCATCTCGAAAATCTGATGGCGGATAAGTTGGCAGGGGTTCTCTATGAGGACAACGAAATGATGCCTATCTTCCAAGAGCGCTCGATGCAGGCAGAAGCAGACATCTATGCGCTCAACCAGAACGGAGATCTTATCATTTTCGAATTGAAACGCGGCCCCGCTGGAGGTGATGCAGTCTATCAGGCGATGCGGTATTGCGAGACCGCCGCCCACTGGAACTTCAATGCATTGCAATCCATGCTGGCAACCTACAGTTGCGATCAGGCAATCAAACTCCAAGAGGCGCACAAGCTGCATTTTGGGTTAGAAATCGCACTTAATGAATCCGATTTCAACCGGAATCAGCACCTCATGATTGTCGGCACGGCAGGCAGTGATGATTTGATTCGGAATGTGGACTACTGGAAATCAAAGGGAGTTTCTGTGAACTTCATTCCGTATCGGGTTTATAAGATTGGTGAGGATCACTACTTTGAGTTCTTCTCACACCCTTATGACCGCCATTCAAACCCGGCCCATGCCAAGGGGGTAATCTTCGACACCAATTTGAGCTACGACGCGGAATCCATCTGGTATATGTGCGAAAAAAGCCGAGTGGCAGCCTTCGGCGACCAGATGGGTGTCGTTCATTACCTTGGGAAAAATGACATTGTTTTCCTTTGTCACAAGCATCAAGGAATCGTCGCTGCAGGTCGGATCACTACGAGTAAAGTCATGGCCGATGATGATGAGGAAGCCCTTTATCACGGAATCCAATGGCTGACAGCCAGGCCCGTCCGTGGGGTCCCCTACAAGTTCATGCCTGCTTGGCAGGTGAAAGAGGTGTTGGATCGCAATTTCTTCTGGGCCAGAACAATCAAGACCCCCTATCTGTCATTGGAAGAATCGGAGATCTTGCTAAAAGCGTTGATCGGAGTTGTCGGACCAAAATCATGAGCATCCAGTCGATTCGGGCGGCTTTGCTTGAGGAAGTGATCCTTCACCTCTTGGGTAAGCTTGGCTATTCGACCATCGAAAGTCCAAGTGGCGACCCGCAGCTCAGATCTGGAGGAGCGGGCCTAGAGCTTCAAGGGCGTGGTGGTTGGCATCAGATGGACGCGCTTGCGTCGCTCGACGCCTCACCGCCTTTCGTTTATCCTCTTCGGCTTATTGTTGAGGCCAAATGTTATAGGGATAGGTCTACCATCGGCGTTGAAGTGGTTCGCAATATTGTCGGTGTGCTAAAAGATATTTCAGAAAATTGCGTTTCTCACTCGTTGGATAACTTTGAAGGCCAATTGATCCAACCGGCACGATTCAACTACGTCGCAGCATTGTTCTCGACAAGCGGATTCACAAAACCAGCGATTCGCTACGCGGTAGCACATCAAGTATTTTTGATCCAATACAAGAGAGTTCATTTGTTTAAACCTGTAATTGACGCGATTCGTTCGCTTAATAAGCAGCACTTTAAAGCGAAAATGCTGGCTGGCGCCAAATCCACCTTGAGAGCCAGGAGTTGCGCTAGATCAATATTTTCTGGCGACGATGATCCTCAATCAGAGGTTCTCTCCATCAGGGGCCAAGAGTTGATTTCGACAATTGCGGAGCTCCTATCCAAAATTGGCGGCTCATATTTCGGAATGCTTCAGGGGCGTTGGCCTATTCATTTGCTTTCACGCAAACCTATTCCGGAGTGTCATTTTGAAACGTCTGACACTCTGGAGTGCAGAGTCTATGGGCTTCACGGAAATAGGTGGTCATTTGTTCCGCTTATTGGTAGTGATGGGGATCCGGATTGGTTTAGGCTTGAGTTCGACCTCCCACTTGAAATTGCCAGCATGATTAGGGATTTGGGAGACGATCGAGTTGCTATTGCGGGAGCTAAAAAAAGTCATTTTTCATACATCGCCCTGACCGGTATCATTGGGGGCGTTCGTCGACAGGTCAAGTTGACCCTTAACGAGGAATGGATCGAGAACTACATTCAACGCTACAGCTAATGAAACCATGAACGAAGCCGAAACCCGAGCCGAGCACATCGATCCCGCGCTGACCGCTGCAGGCTGGGGAGTCATCGATGGGAGCCGCATCCGGCGCGAGCATCCGATCACGCTTGGCCGCATCGAAGGTCACGGCAAACGCGGCAAGGCACTCTCGGCGGACTACGTGCTGGAGTATCGAAATACGAAGTTGGCCGTGGTGGAGGCGAAGGCTTGGGACGTGGCGCTCACGGAAGGCGTGGCGCAGGCGAAGAACTATGCGGGCAAGCTGTCGATCCGTTTCACTTACGCCACGAACGGGCAGGGGATTTACGGGATCGACATGGAGACGGGTAAGGAGGGCGATGTTTCCGTCTATCCGACTCCGGACGATCTGTGGGCGAGAACCTTCGCCAAGGCGAATGCGTGGCGGGATCGTTTCGCCGCCGTGCCCTTCGAAGATCGCGGTGGGTATTTCCAGCCGCGCTACTATCAGGACGTGGCGATCACCCGGGTGATGGAAGCCATCGCGGACGACCGGCAGCGCATCCTCCTCACGCTGGCCACCGGCACGGGCAAAACGTTCATCGCGTTCCAGATCGCCTGGAAGCTTTTCCACAGCCGCTGGAACCTGAGCCGCGAGGCGACCCGGCGTCCGCGCGTATTGTTTCTGGCAGACCGGAACATTCTGGCGAATCAGGCCTTCAACGCTTTCTCGGCATTTCCCGAGGATGCGCTGGTCCGCATCGATCCGGGCGACATCCGCAAGAAGGGCAAGGTGCCGAAAAACGGCAGCCTGTTTTTCACGATCTTCCAAACGTTCATGTCCGGTCGTCCAATCGACGGCGAACCGTCGCCCTACTTCGGCGAGTATCCGCCGGACTTCTTCGACTTCATCGTCATCGACGAGTGCCACCGCGGCGGTGCGAATGATGAAGGCAATTGGCGCGGCATCCTGGAATACTTCGCACCCGCGGTGCAGCTTGGCCTAACGGCGACTCCCAAGCGCAAGGACAACGTGGACACTTACGCCTACTTCGGCGAGCCGGTGTATATCTACTCGCTCAAGGACGGCATCAACGACGGTTTCCTCACGCCGTTCAAGGTAAAGCAAATCCAGACGACCATCGATTACTACACCTACACCTCGGACGACACGGTGGTGGAGGGGGAGATCGAGGTCGGCAAGGTTTACGAGGAAGCGGATTTCAATACGAACATCCAGATCCTCGAGCGCGAGAGGAAGCGGGTGGAAATCTTCATGAAGCAGATCAACCAGAACGAGAAGACCCTCGTGTTCTGCGCCACCCAGGATCACGCGCGGATCGTGCGCGACATGATCAACCAGATGAAGACGAGCAAAGACCCGAACTATTGCCAACGGGTCACGGCGGACGATGGAGCTCTCGGGGAGCAGCATCTCCGCGATTTCCAAGACAACGAGAAGAGCATCCCGACCATCCTGACAACCTCGCAGAAACTTTCCACCGGAGTGGACGCCCGCAACGTGCGCAACATCGTGCTGATGCGCCCGGTGAACTCGATGATCGAGTTCAAACAGATCATCGGCCGCGGCACCCGGCTCTACGACGGAAAAGACTACTTCACGGTTTACGATTTCGTGAAAGCCCACCTCCACTTCTCCGATCCGGAATGGGACGGCGAGCCGCTGGAAGAGGAAGATTGCCCGAAATGCGGCAACCGTCCTTGCACCTGTATCGCGCTACCGCCCAAGCCCTGCGAAGTCTGCGGCAAGAGCCCGTGCGATTGCCCCAAGGAGCCCTGCGAGGTCTGCGGCAATGTCCAATGCACCTGCCAGAAACGGAAGAAGACCAAAGTCAAGCTGGCCGACGGCAAAGAGCGGAGCATCCAGCACATGATGATGACCACCTTCTGGCATCCGGACGGCACTCCGATGTCCGCCCAGCAGTTTATGGAAATGCTCTTCGGCAAGCTGCCGGATTTTTTCGCCAATGAAGACGAACTCCGAGAGCTATGGAGCGTGCCAGCCACTCGTGCCAAGCTGTTGGAAGGTCTGGAGGAAAAGGGCTTCGGCCACGATCAACTGGCCGAGATGCAGAAGGTCATCGATGCCGAGAACAGCGACCTGTTCGACGTGCTCGCCCATGTGGCCTATGCCCTGCCCCCACTAAGCCGCGAGGAACGCGCCACCAAGGCGAAGGTGGAAATCAGCACGCACTTCAACAGCAAGCAGCAGGTGTTCCTGGATTTTGTGCTTTCCCACTACGTCAGCGTCGGAGTGGAGGAACTTGAGCAAGGGAAGCTGGCACCCTTGCTGAAACTCCGTTATCACAACTCGATTAACGACGCCGTGGCCGATCTGGGAGACGACATCGGCGAGGCGTTCACCGGGTTTCAGAAATACCTATATCAAGGGGTGGCCTAGATGGGAGGGAGCTCTGGCCCATTTTCGAACATCGAATTTATGAATGACAAACCCAACCGAACCAAAGGCCAGAACGGGCATGTCGGCTACACGGTGGAGGTGGGGTGATTGATCGCAAAGGCGGAGAAGTCACTGGGTATCCTGCTAGACGGTTTCTTTTCATCGGCATTTCCTCCTCGGGGTAGAGTGCGACGGTCACAGACTGGACGCTCCAGGGCAATCGGCTCAGCGTCCCTTGGTGCCTTGGCGGTGAACTTCTTGATAAAGAGAAGACCGGCTGAAGCGCGGGACTACGTGCGGGAGAAGATGCGGATGTGGTAGTGCCGAGTGATCAGTGATCGGTGATCGGAAAGAGCGTCAGCAGCGTGGCGCTGGCGGATGATTCGAAGGGGGATGAGGAGGAATGACGGAATTCCAGCGGGGGTCTTCGTAAGTAGTCCCGCCTTCAGGCGGTCTGAGT
>JACMMB010000134.1 GCA_014379305.1 Akkermansiaceae bacterium | reverse complement strand
GGTCGAGGTCAACCTCCGGATAAAGGCGAAAAACAAGCAGTTGCCAGTCCGAATCAGGGTTTTCGCCCGACTGAAGTTCGCAGTCAAATGGCTCCGGCGGTAGGGATCGAACCTACGACCTAGTGATTAACAGTCACCCGCTCTGCCGCTGAGCTACACCGGATTTGAAAGGAATCGCCAAGGCGATGTGGGCGGAAGATGGGATTCGTTGTGGCTTGGTTGCAAGGGAAAAATAGGTTTGGCAGGATTTTTCCGATGCGTAAATCAACCTCCGGCGGCGAGGGTGATGATTTCCAATCGGTCGTTTTCCTTGATCAGGGTCGAGTCGAAGAGACGGGTGAGGATGGCTTCCTGGTTCAGTTCGGCGACGATTGGTTTGCCGGTGAGATGCAGGCTTTCAAGAAGTTCACTCAGGCTTAGGGAAGTCCCGATGGGGTGGGGTTTGCCGTTTAGCAGGATTTGCATTGGAGAAAGGGGAAAGGATTACCGCCATTGGGCGAGCTGCTCGGGAAAGGGGCAGTCCGCGCAATCGGAGAAGTCTTCGAGGCAGAAGTCGGAGTAGATCTGGAGCAGGGCTTGTTGGTGGGAGAGGCGCCGCAGCCATGGTTTTGCGGTTTCAAGTGAGCCGAAAAGGCGGATGGCACAGCGCTTGAGTTTCTGATTGGTGGCTGAGTGACGGTGTTTGTAGTAATTGGGAAACGCAAGCCGGTTTTCGTGAAGTGCGAGCGGGATGAGGTGGTTGGCGGAGAGTTCCAAAGCGAGGTTTTTTCCAAAAACAGAAATTGCCCGGCGGCTTCTTGCGGAGGTGAGGGTGTGGTGGTGTGACCAGAAATCGTGGCGCAGCCCGTGCAGGAAATCGGTGAGGGCCTTTACCGAAAAGGGAGACGCCAAGGCGAGCTTGCGGAAGGCGGGCCAGTGCTGCACGAGGACGGAGAGTGCGCCGACGCGGCGATGGGGGTGATTCGCCGGGCGCTGGCCGTGGGTTTTCCAAGCAGGTCTGCGGCTTTCGGGTGGCTCGTGCTCCGGGCGGACTTTCCACCAGTTTTGCCAGAGGGTGAGGAGATATTCCCTGGTATCTTCCGGAGCGAGGCGATGGAGATCGGGGTTGAGAAAGCCCGCGGTGCCAAAAAGGATGGCTTCAGTGGTTTCCAAATGATTACCCAGTTTTGAAATGGGCGCGCGCTGGACGAGAAGTTTCATCGGGAGGGAGTTGCCGCCATAGCCGAGGGTTTCCGCGGTAGCCTGGAAGAGGGCGGAGTCGATACTGTGGGCAGTGGCGGTGTGGAGGAAACGTTTGGCTTTGTTGGCAGCCCGGTGGGTGGCGGCTTGTTCCAGAAGACTTTCCAAGGATAGCCGGGGCATGCGGCGGAGGGGATGGATGCAGCGCCCGGGGATGGAGATGGCTGTTTGGCGGGAGGGGAGGTTGAGTGCGTCGGAAAGCTGGCCGGGGGTGATGAGTAGCTCGGGAATCTGACGGTGGTTGGCGGTGCGTATGAAAGTCTCCATGGACGGCGGATTGAAGGCGACGTGCAGGATGGTGTTGGTGAAGGCTGGATTGGTGGAGTGGCCGTGGGACTCCCAATCCAAGGGTGAGGAGTCGATTTCGATGTCGCCGGTGAAGTGCGAGCCTTCGATGTCGATGGCAGCGTGGGCAAAGTCGGGGCCGGGGCCGAGGTTCCACTCGCCGAATTGGGTGATTCGCAGATTGCGTCCGTCCTTGAGTCGGAAATCGCGGCCAAAGGATCCGGCGAACCAGAGGGCCTGAAGTTCGAGTTCAGGCGGTGCCTTGGGCATGGCGGTTTCCTCGAAAGCCAGTGGAGGGTGCCAGATGCTTTCGAGCAGGAAGCCGTAGTTCATGGATGAAAGATGAAAAGCGCGCCGGGGATTACTTTTTAACCGGAGTCTTGGTCGGATCGGCGAGCGGTGGGGGTGGCGGGTCTAGGATGTCGAGCCAGCCGGAAATGGCTTCGGTTTCCGGAATCGGGCCGTAGCGGGCGCGGGCATTGCGGAGTTCCAGGATCGCAACCTGATTGCGGTTTTGTTCGCGTTCGATCGCGATGAGCTGGATGTCCTGACGGAGCTTGTCCTCGGTTTTGACATAGAGGTTTTTGGCGTTGCGCAGCCAGAGCTGGGCATTCGGGGTGTCTTTCGCCTCGCGGTAATCGAGTGCGAGCCCTTCGGCAAGGTTGCCGCTGGAAAGGTTGTTGGCGGCCTCGGCGATTTTTTTACGACGTTCGGTTGATTTGTCAGGCCACTGTCGGGCGGCGGCGCGGAGGGCGCGGAAGTCCCTGTCCTCGTTACGTTTTTTCCCTGTGCCATCCAGGTGAAGAAACGGACGGTAAAGCGGGTCTCCGAGGGCGATGCCCTGCCATGACGCCACAGGCATGGCGGCCCAGGCGGCTTCGGCGAAGGTCCAGCCATCGAGAAGGCGGGCGTGGAGGATATTGAAATGATGGGTGAGGTGGAGGTAGGGCTCGTAAACATTTCCCACGGTGGCGGCGGCACCGCGTGAGAGGAGGGGGGCGCACCAGTTTTTCGATGGATCGCGGATCTGCTGGCCACTGAAGGAATGGAGATGCACGGCGATGGCTCCGGGCCGGAAGCGGAAGGCTGGATTGAGGAACGGGCCGCTCACATTCCAATCATACCAGCCGTAGTAAATGGCGGCTTCGGTCATCGGGTAATTTTTCGGGAGGGTGTCGTTGAAGCGATCGGTGACGGTGGGGATGCCGAGCGAGTTAGTGCGATTGATGATATCCGCGAGCCATTGGTCGCCTTGGGGGAATTTATTGGCGATATCGACGTAAGCGCGGCCCCAGAGTCCGGTTTTCTCAGTTGCAATAGCGTCCGAGATCATTTTTTCACAGATCGCGTAGGTGGGGCCATCAATGCGGGTGGTGAGGACGAGGTGGGGGAGATTGGTGGTGGAGAAAGGGGTTTTGCTATCGTAAAAAGCGTTTTTAAGGACGCCTTTCGCAGGGAGGGACTCGACGCCGAACAGGGCAAGTTCGGAATCGACCGAGGCTTCGTCACGCGGACTTATGGGGTCTGCGGGAGTTGTCGGGGGGGTGGCCGCGGGAGGGGCTGTGGAGGGAGCGGATTGGATGGTGAGCGGGACGCCGCGCATGAGGACGATGGCGCGGATGCGATTGGCGGTGGGTATGATTATGCCTTGCGGATCACGCGCCCGCTGCCACCAGCGCCGGGTTTCGAAATGCTGGCGGAGGGGAAGCAGGAGGGAGGCATTGTATTCGTCACGGGAGATATCCTGTTTTGTGGACAATTCCAGACCCAGGACCTGGGAGGCGGGGATGTCGCGTGCTTCGGTGTAGTAGTCGGCAAGTTTTTTGGATTCGGGATCGGCTTGATTGTAGATGACGAGGATTTCCTTATTTGCCAGCGACTGGGCGTGGAGCGGGGAAAACAAAGCCAAAGCCAGCAAGAGGTATCGCATGATTGATTTTTCCGGGGGAAGAGTTGATCGATTGCTCGGCATGGGGATGAGAATGAATCGCCAGGTAAATGTTGCAAGGTTATCGATTTCAGGAAAGCCGGTTAGCCGCGATGCATCGGAATGCGAAGCCCGTCGTATGCCAGGGAGATTTTTTCGGGAAGCGAATCGGTGATGCTGTTATGGTCGAGATCGTGACTTATATGGGTGAACAGGGTTTTTTGCGGAGCGAGGAGGGAGGAAATTTCACAGGACTCCGATAAGGAGAGGTGGGTGGAATGCGGGTGCTCGCGAAGGGTGTCGATAATGAGCAGATCGAGATCCGACATGAGCGCGAGGGTCTCTTCCGGGATGCTTTTCACATCGGGTATGTAGGCGAACCGATAGCCTTGCCGGGTTTCAAAAAGAAAGCCGATGGTCTCGACGGTCCCATGCACGACCGGGAGACAGGTGATCGAGATGTTTTCAAGGGAGAAACGGGGGTTGATGACTTTCGGGTCAGGCTTCACGTATCCGCGGTGGGTGTTGTCTTCCGCAAAGGCCCAGCCGAACATGTTTTTGAGCACGTCCAAACAGGTGACCGTGGCATACAGAGGCAGGCGGCCGGGTTTACCCCAGCAGAAGGCCCGCAGTTCATCGAAGCCGACGACATGGTCCAGATGGGAGTGGGTATAAAGGACCGCATCGATGTTGGAAATCCCTTCACGCAGGGCCTGTTCGCGAAGGTCGGGGCCGGAATCGACGAGAATATCAATTTCGCCAGTGGAAATGAAAAGCGAAGAGCGGGTGCGATTGTTTCGCGGTTCGGTGGAAACGCAAACCGGACAGGAACACCCTATCACCGGGACGCCGACGGAAGTGCCGGTGCCGAGAAAAATGATGTGGGCGCTTCCCGAATCCACTTGATTTCGTGGAGCGGGATTAGTGGCT
>JACMMB010000133.1 GCA_014379305.1 Akkermansiaceae bacterium | reverse complement strand
GACGAGCCAGGTCCAGGAGGAGCCGGTGATGTATGATTCGAAAGATCTGGTGACCCACGGGGTGGTTCTGGGAATGACGGGATCGGGGAAAACGGGGCTTTGCCTGGCGCTGCTGGAGGAGGCGGCGATGGATAATATTCCGGCGATCGTGATCGATCCGAAGGGGGATATCGCGAATTTGCTGCTGACGTTTCCAGAGCTGGACGGGGCGAGCTTCAAGCCATGGGTGAATGAGGACGATGCGGCGAAAAAGGGAATTTCCGTGGAGGCGCACGCGGAGCAAACGGCGGCGATGTGGAAGCAGGGGCTGGCGGATTGGGGGCAGCTGCCGGAGCGGGTGGCCATGCTGAAGGACAAGGTGGACATCACCATTTTCACGCCGGGGAGCAATGCGGGGATTCCGGTTTCGATCCTGAGCTCGCTGGAGGTGCCGCCGCCGGAGGTAATGGAGGACGGGGAGATGCTGGGAGAGCGGGTGGGGAGTACGGTGGAGAGCTTGCTATCGCTGGTGGGGGTGGATGGGGACGGCAGGCAAGGCCCGGAAGCGGTTTTGCTGGCGGCGATTTTCCAAAGCGAATGGCTGGCGGGCCGGGGGCTGGGTTTGGAAAAATTGATCGGGCTGATCCAAAGGCCGGATTTCGGCAAGATCGGGGTGCTCGATCTGGAGTCGTTTTATCCTGAAAAGCCGCGTCAGGCGCTGGCGATGAAGTTCAATACGCTGCTGGCATCGCCGGGATTTTCCTCATGGCTGGAGGGCGCTCCGCTTGATATCGCGAAGATGCTGCACCGGGAGGATGGCAAGCCGCGGATATCGATTTTTTCGATCGCGCATCTGGGTGATGAGGAGCGGATGTTTTTCGTGAGTCTGCTGCTGAATCAGATGCTGGGCTGGATGCGGACGCAGCGCGGGACGACTTCGCTGCGGGCGATTTTATACATGGATGAGATTTACGGGTATCTGCCGCCAACGGCGAATCCGCCATCGAAGCGGCCGATGATCACGATGCTGAAGCAGGGGCGGGCGTTCGGGCTGGGGTGTCTGCTGGCGACGCAGAATCCGGTGGATCTGGATTACAAGGCGCTATCGAACATCGGGACCTGGTTTCTCGGCAGGCTGCAGACGGAGCGGGACAAGATGCGGGTGTTGGATGGCTTGGAAGGGGCGGCGGGATCGCAGAATGCGAAGTTCGACCGGAGCGAGATGGAGCGGCTGCTATCGGGCTTGGGAAACCGGGTTTTCCTGATGAACAATGTGCATGAGGACGCGCCGGTTTTATTCCATGTGCGGTGGGTGATGAGCTATCTGACAGGGCCGATGACCCGGGGGCAGATCAAGGGCTTGATGGATGGCAAACGGGGCGAATTCGAGCCTGGCACGCCAGCGATTGAGCTGTCGGCAAATCCGATGGCCCGACCTACGGCAGGGCGGCAACAGGTGGCAAGGCCGGTGGTGGGAGCCGGGGTGGTGGAGCTTTTCGCGAATGCGGAAGGAGAGACTTACAGGCCGTATTTGTTGCGGGAGGCGACGGTGCACTTTTCGCTGGCGAGTGCGAAGGTGGAGGGGAGCCGGAAGGTGGTGAAGGTAAATCCCATTCTGGCGAAGGAGATCGATTGGGATGAGACGGGTGCGGTGGATGTGGGGACGTTGCGGGAGCGCCCGGAGGATGGCATCGGCTTCTCCGAGCTGCCCGGGTATGCGATGAATGCGAAAAACTACAAGGTCGTGGAGAAGGATTTTTCCGATGAATTATATCGCGACGAAAGGGCGGAAATCTGGACGTGTCCGCCACTGAAGGCGTGGGGGAAATTCGGCGAGACGGAAGCGGATTTCCGGGTGCGGATCGCCCACGAAGCGAGAGAGGCCCGGGATGCCGCGTTGGAGAAAGTGCGCGGCTCATCCGCAGGGAAAATGAAGACGATTGAGAACCGGCTGAGGACCGCGGAGGGGCAGCTTGCGCGGGAAGAGGCGGAATCCAATTCGGCGAAGATGCAGGTCGGGGTTTCGGTGTTGGGGGGAATTTTAAAGACGATTTTCGGGAGAAAGACCGGGCTGGGATCGGTGACGAGAGGAACGAATTCGGTGACCAAGGCAACCAGCGCTTACAAGCAGCATAAGGACGTGGCCAATGCGGAGGCCAGGATCGAAGGGCTGGAGGAGGAGATCGAGGCGATGAAAAAGGCGCTCGATGACGAGCTCGCGGAGATTGGTGAAAGTTATGATCCTTCGGCCTTGTCGCTGGAGAAAGAAACTTTAAAGCCGACGCGGACGGATGTGCGGGTGGAGCGGGTCGCGCTGCTGTGGAAGTAGTGCCGGGCGGTCGAAAAGAACGAGGAATACGGCTTGCCGGAGGGGGCTTGGGTCTGTTGACTTTCGCATGGCAGAGATTTCATTGGGATTGTCTTTCGACGATGTGCTTCTGGTTCCGGCACTGAGTGGAATTCTGCCGGGGGAGGCGGATCTGGACACTGAATTGGCGAGTGGTTTCGCGCTGCGCCTGCCTGTCGTTTCCGCCGCGATGGATACGGTATCCGAGCATGATCTGGCGATTGCCCTGGCGCGTGAAGGCGGGATGGGGGTGATTCACCGGGCGTGTCCGATTGAGGAGCAAGCGGCGATGGTTTCAAAAGTGAAACGCTCGGAAAGTGCGGTGATTCTAAAGCCGCTCACGGTCCGGAAGAACGATTCCGTGGAGCATGTGCTGGCGATCATGGAGCAAAACGGATTTTCGGGATTTCCCGTCGTGGATGGGAAAGGCTGCCTTGAGGGGATGGTGACCGGTCGCGATGTGCGGTATCTTGATCGGGCGAATGTGTTGGTTTCAGAGGTGATGACGCCGCGCGAAAAGGTGATCACCGCACCACCGCACACCAGTCTGGAAGAGGCGAGGAGGATACTTTATGAGAATCGCATCGAAAAGCTACCCCTGATCAATTCGGAGGGCCTGTTGGTGGGACTGATCACCGGATCGGATATTGAGAAACGAATTCGTTTTACCAGCTCGGCGAAAGACTCGAACGGGCAACTGCGCTGCGGGGCGGCGGTGGGGGTCGGGCCCGATGTGGCGGAACGCGCGGGCGCGTTGATCGAGGCGGGGGCGGATGCGCTTTTCATCGATGCCGCAACCGGGCACACGCGCCATGTGATGGCGGTGATCGAGATGCTGCGTGGTCTCGGTGATCGCCCGGTCGTGGCTGGAAATGTGGTTACTGAGGATGGTGCGCGTGATCTGGTCTCCGCAGGCGCAAACGCGCTGAAAGTAGGCGTCGGTCCGGGATCGATCTGCACGACGCGGGTGATCGCGGGAGTCGGAATGCCGCAATTCACGGCAATCCAGAATGTGGCCGGTTATTGCCGGGAGCGCGGCGTGAAAGTGATCGCGGATGGCGGGATTCGATATTCGGGTGACGTGGTCAAAGCCATCGCCGCCGGGGCGGATGTGGTGATGCTGGGATCGATTCTGGCAGGCACGCGCGAGAGCCCCGGACAGAGTGTTTACTATCAGGGCAGGCGGTTTAAGACGTACCGCGGCATGGGTTCGCTTGGCGCGATGCGGAAGGGCACGGGAGACCGTTACGGCCAGAACAGTTCCGGGAAACTGGTTGCGGAAGGTGTTGAGGGCCGGGTGCCATACAAGGGGCCGCTTTCCGATGTTATTTTCCAACTGATGGGAGGCCTGAAGTCGGGGATGGGTTATGTCGGGGCATCGACGCTGGCAGAGCTTCGCGAGAAAGCGCGGTTTACCCGGATGACTGCGGGAGGTCTGCGGGAAAGCCACGTTCACGATATCGTGATGACCGAAGAGCCGACGAATTACCAGCCGCTGGGCTGAGGTGTCGGGCTGGATTTCATTTTCTAACAAACAACGAGATGCACGATACGGGACATGTGGCGGTAATTGATTTCGGATCACAATATACCCAGTTGATCGTGCGGCGGGTGCGGGAACTGGGTTATTTTGCGATGCTGTATGCATTGGAGGATTTCCCCGATATTGGAAACCCCGGTGCGATCATTCTTTCCGGCGGGCCCAGGAGCACGAGCGAGCCGGATGCGCCCGATCTGGACTTCGAGGCTTTGCAAGGATTCGGGGTGCCGGTGCTGGGAGTTTGCTATGGGATGCAACTGCTGAACTTGAAATTCGGAGGAACCATCGAAGCTAGCGACCGACGCGAGTATGGCCCGGCGGCGCTTTTTCCTGAGAAATGCGAAGGGATTTTTGAAGGTGTTTCGGCTTCCTCGCAGGTTTGGATGAGCCATTCGGATACGGTGAAATTGATTCCCGGTTGCGCG
>JACMMB010000132.1 GCA_014379305.1 Akkermansiaceae bacterium | reverse complement strand
CTGGGCGGCAATCCATACCATTATCGGGTTGCTGGATGAGGTCGAGAGTTTGAGGACGGAGTTGAGATTCCGGCGATGAGTTTTGGTTTAGTAAACTAATCGCTCGCGCAAATCCTGATTGCGTTTACTGTTCGCGAGAACAAATGAATCTGGAAAGCAAGCTTACGATTTTGGCGGATGCGGCGAAGTATGACGCATCCTGCGCGAGTTCCGGAGCACAGAAAACCAACTCGCGCGACGGCAAGGGTGTGGGGTCGACGGGAGGGGCAGGGATTTGCCACAGCTATGCACCTGACGGCCGGTGTATTTCGCTACTCAAGCTGTTGCTGACAAATTCATGCATCTACGATTGCCACTACTGTATCAACCGCAGGTCAAGCAATGTCAGGCGCGCGGTTTTCACAGCGGATGAGGTGGTGAAGCTCACGCTGGACTTCTACAAACGAAATTATATCGAGGGACTGTTCCTCAGTTCGGGAATTATCCGCAACGCGGATCATACCATGGAGCAGGTGGTCGTAGTGGCGCGGACTTTGCGGGAGGTGCATGATTTCCGGGGATATATACATTTGAAAACCATTCCCGAGGCGTCACCGGAATTAATCGAGACGGCGGCGCGTTATGCGGACCGGATCAGTATCAATCTGGAGCTGCCTACGCAGGAGAGTTTGAACCTGCTTGCACCGGAGAAAAACATGGCGCGGACGAAGCAAGCAATGGGGCGGATCCGCTTCAAGCTGGAAGAGGCGAAGGACCGGAAGCAGAACGGGGATACGAAACTGCGGCACGCCACCGGGCAAAGTACGCAAGTCATCGTAGGTGCGGACGCATCGACGGATGCGGATTTTCTGGGCCGGTCGGATGAGCTTTACCGCTCTTACAAAATGCGGCGGGTGTATTATTCAGCCTTCAGCCCGATACCGGAGCCTTCGGTGATTCTGCCACTCAAAGCGCCGCCGTTGATGAGGGAACACCGGCTCTATCAAGCGGATTGGCTGATGCGGTTTTATGGGTTCGGCACCAAGGAAATCCTGACGCCGGAAATGCCGAATCTGGATTTGGAGCTGGATCCGAAGTTGGCATGGGCGCTCAGAAACCGGCAGGATTTCCCGGTGGATGTGCAAAAGGCGACCCGAGAGGTGATGTTGCGGGTGCCGGGGCTTGGGGTGAGGAATGTGGATCGGATTATCCGGATACGCAGGTTGAAGAAAATCCGTTTGGAGGACTTGGCGCGGCTGCGGGTTTCACTGGCAAAGGTGCAGCCGTTTCTGATGACGGTGGATCATAATCCGGCAAGGTATCTTCTGGATTCGGATAGGCTGAGGGCGCGGTTCGCGCCGCAGCCGCAGCAGTTGGAATTATTTCAGTAACTTTTCATGAAGAGTGTTGATCCGGGGGAGAACTTTGAAAGCTGGCGGGAGGCTGCGAAAATCCTGTTGACCGATGGGGTGCCGCCGGGGGAAGTGCTTTGGGAAAACACGCCCGGGCTGTTTTCGGAGATGAATTTGGCTGAGAATCCGGAGACTTATGCGGCGCTTAAAGTTCCGGCGGATTTTGTGGAAATGGCGAGGAATGTTTGCTGTCACTGCGATCCTTCAAAGTGGGGCTTGCTCTATCGGATTTTGTGGCGGATCACGAAAGAAGGTGAGCGGAAACTCTGCGCCATCGCGAGTGATGCGGATGTTTCCAAGGCTTTGATGATGCAGAAAAATGTGCGGCGGGAGATTCACAAGCTGCATGCTTTTGTGAGGTTCAAACTGATCGATACGGACAAGGAAACGGGAAGGGAGAGGTATGCGGCATGGTTTGAACCGGACCATTACATCGTGGAGGCCGGGACGCCGTTTTTCCGCAATCGGTTTGCGAACATGAACTGGAGCGTATTCACGCCCAAAGGCTGCGCCCACTGGGATGGCGGGCGGCTGATGTTTTCCGCAGGGATTTCCGAGAATCCGGTTGAGCATCCGGATGCGTTGGAGGCGGCCTGGCGGACGTATTATCGAAGCATTTTCAATCCGGCGCGGGTGAAAGTGAAGGCGATGCAGGCGGAAATGCCGAAGAAGTATTGGAAGAATCTGCCGGAGGCCGGGTTGATCGGAGAGTTGATCGAGGAGAGCAGGCAGCGGGTGCGGGGGATGCACGGCGAGGAATTGCGACCGGCAAAGCCGATGCCCCGGAATGCTTATCTCGGAAGGCTGCGTGAAATGTCGGAGGTGGCGATTTGTGCGGGGCCGCTAGAGGGCCAGAGTCTCGTTTCCAAATTGTTAGCGACAGGGGATGTGTAACAAAAGCGCCACAGGAAATATGAAAGGGAACAGGATGCTCCGAGTATGGGAGCGGTATGGTAGGAGCCGCGAGTTCCAGGGATGCGGGCGCCGCCGACTGAGCGCTATCCTATCGCATTTCCGGGGGGGAGTGCCGACACTCCTTTCACATGCCCGCAACCGGCGTGGTGGGAACGATCACGGAGACAGATATTTCCTCCCCGGGTCCAGTCTGGAGCCCTCGTTCACGGAAATCAGAGTCTCGGAATGTTTAGTCCAACGGCTTTGGCCAGTGCCGCCTGCCGATGATCAAGGGACATCCATCGCTCCCCCCGCCCGTATGAAACGATCTCCGTTCCCGTCATCGGTTTGGTTTGATCGTAGAACAGCTTTTCAAGCCGTACATAGAAGTCAGGCAGGAGAGTCCCCGGAGGTTTCGGTAGCTGGAGGGGAAATGATTCCCACCACCTTGTTACGGCGGGTCACTTCGACGGTTTCGCCCTGCGCCACCCATTTGAAGACGGTGGACATCGAGTGCTTCAATTCACGGATGTCGGTTGTTTTCACGATGACACATTGATGTGACACATCCCCCACAGTGTCAAGGCACGCCGCCCTCGATCACGGTGCCATGGCGACCACCTCATCGCTCCACGGGCTTTCCAGCTCGTTCGGGCTCATGGACCGATTTCCGCGATCCAACCGAGCGGTGCCCCGATATCACAGTGGTTGCCTATCACCCGCGATAACAAACCGGCCTCCCCCGCCGGAAACCTTGACGAACTGTTGCTTTTCCCCCAAAGGATATTCATGCAACTTCCACCGAAGACCCTCGTTTGGAAAACTTTCCCGGATTCCTCCCGGAAATCAGCCTCGGAGATATCCAACCAGTGTGGTTGCTAATTTACACTGTTTGGCAAAATAACTACCATGCCAGACTCACCACTCCCAACTGAACACACCGAGACGATCAAGCAAATCCTCCTCCAGCTTGACTGGTGGGTGGCCCTGATCGTGGTTGCGGGCATCGCGCTCATCCAGTTTCTCTTCGCAATTTGGATCAAGGGCCGTTTGGAGAAGTCGATTGCGCATGAGTATGACAAGAAGCTTGAGGACTATCGATTTGAGATCGAAGCACGAAGAAGGGCAGAGAATGTGGCTGACTATTTGAGTCGGCTATTTGCCGATCCGAATGCAAGGTCACACGAATTGAACGCGACCGCTTGGCAGTTGAGCCTTTGGCTCCCAGCAGCCGTTTATTGTGAACTTGCCCAGACCGTCGTGAACGAGAAGGATCTTAAGTCCTACAAAGAACTACTCATTCAAGTCCGGAAGGTCCTGCTCAAAGATCCAGAAGACGGCTTGAAGTGGGACAACATCATTCACCACATTGATCCGAAACAAACATGAACACAGAACGAGAGATAGCGGACATCAAAGCACGATTGGATCGAATTGAGGCGTTTCTCACCGGAGCATCAGGTGGCACCGGCAGCAATGATTCGGAGCCTGCCTATGAACTTCTTGATCTACAGGTCAAGAAGTCTCAGAGCATGATTGGTCCCGAATATGCCTAACTTTTGAAGGTAAAGAACTCCAG